>JAPPBX010000039.1 GCA_026702755.1 Candidatus Poribacteria bacterium
GTATCCCGTCCGGCTTTGCTGAGAATGCGCTTGCTGCTTTGGAGGAGAAGGGCATTATTAAAGATGGACATGTGATTTGATGATTGTCTGAAGCAGGATTTGCAGGATTCAAGGATGGACAGGATTAGAGACACTCTGGAACTGACAATTGTCTTTTACAGATAGCAAAAAGCGGACGAGGGCACCCCGCCCCTACGAACACCCAACTTGAATGCCAAAATTTATCAAAGAAAGTTAATGGTTTCGCTGAATTCCCACTTTTTTCATCATTTATGACATTTTTTGCATTTTATGCACGAAAAGGGGGAAAAAAAGGAGTCTTTAAGAGTATAAGATGACAGAATTATTTTTTTGTAACCTTTTTAACCAATTTTTACACTTAAGTTAGGAAAGGATACGATCACTACTAAATGCTAACCGATTATGAAACATATAGTGATGCACAACTTTTACAACGCTACCAGAAAGGCGATGAAGTCGCACGGAATGTCCTCTTTCAGCGATATAGAGCTCCTCTTCATAAGTTTTTCAGAAGGAGAATCAGCGGGAATCATGAAGATGCAGAAGATCTCGTCCAAGAAACGTTGCTTGAGGCACTGAAAAGCTTAGAAGGGATTCAGTCTCCGGAACGTTTTGGGGCGTGGCTATCCACAATCGCAACACGTGTCCTCGTAAAATGGATTAAGGAGAAACAGAAGCAAGGTGTGCTGGTCGTATTGGATGCCGATCCAGAAGATGAATCGGGGCAAATGGCTCTCACAGAATTGCTTTCCGCACCCGTGACGTTTCAACCGGAACACGGCGTTCTTGATAACGAACTTGCAGAGATCCGCCGCCGTTTTGAGTGCACGCTGCGTCCCAAAGAATTAGAAGTCTTTCAATTAAGGCACAACAGCGATATGACGTTTGAGGAGATTAGGCAAAAACTGGGCATCAGAACAGGAACTGCCAAGTCTCGATATCATCGGGCGTTAGTGAAATTCGAGAAGTGGTTAGAAAAGCATTATCCTGATATCTATCATTTCTTACGTGGAGGAGGTGAATAACCGGATAAAGAGTTATTGGCTATTTTCGTCTTTTTCCCTATAATGTGACGAAATAGTTTTGTAATGGCAGTCTCTTCTTTTTTCAGGGGTGCGCCGAGGGTGGTAGAGACACCGGTCGGCGCGGAGAACCCTGCCATAACTGGTCTATGACAGCGTTAGCCTAATTATAACATAAAACGCCCCTGTTTTGTGAATTTTTAGGTTAGCACCTTACAGGGGTAGATTGCCACGTTCTCCCTGAAAAATCGGCAAAATCCCCGTAACGAATAATAACAAGGAGGTCACATCGTGTTAGGTAACTTGATCTCAAACAGAGGGATCCTCGCAGGACTTGTTTTCTTTCTTGTGGTTGTTGGCAGCAGCCTCCTTTATAGTTGGCACGTTCACCGCACCACTAAGGCGGAACTCGAACAGACGACCCGCGCTGTGCAGACACTTGAAAACAAGAACGAGGCACCCGCCGAACAAGATGTTGGCATTCCCATAGATATAGAAACCCTCGGCACCTCAGAAACGGCTCTTGATACCGATGAGGTACAAACAACGTCTGAAGGGACAGACGCATTAGCGGTGCAGGATACAGATGCTGTTGATATCGCGGATGTGTTCTTACCAGATGACTTCGTTTCAGAGAAAGAAATCGCCGAGGATGTGTCGGTCTCGCCTTTTGGATTCGGACCTTATCCCGAAGTGCCGGAAGGGTGGCCTGCGGATACATTTCCAGCACCCTCTGCAAACCATGAATTGCTGGCACGCGTCGAGATAAAACTTCTCTCGCAAGGTACTAACACCGCAGGAGCAAATATGGAGAACGGCTTAGTCTATCCAGTTATCAAAGGCACCGCCTATGTTAAATGGAAGTCGTATCTCAGACCGGACGGTGAGATTACATATATCAGCGATATTATAGCGCACCCAGAAGATGGTGCCCGGCTGAATGCAATCAGGGCTGAGAAGGGAAGATCGCTTACCGAAATGGATGTGCCATCAGATATAAAATTGGTTTCTTTTGAAGCAGGGGCTATTGACCCTTATCAATTTTTAGATTTACCATAACTGTAAAGGAGACATATCATGAGAAGAATATTGTCCTTGGCTATAATTCTCGCAATGCTTGGCGGTACATCCCTCTGGGCACTGCGAGGTCCAGAAAAAGGCAGAACTTACAATCGAGACAGACAGAAGCGGAGCGGGCATGCTAACTGGGCGAGAGCTTTTGGTGCGGATTCAGATGGTAATATCAGTACCTTTGCTGACGTTGAAGTTGATGTTGATCAACCGTTCGGTGTAGATTATTCAGGGTATGCCAACGTATGGGGAGACGGAAGTACAGGATCCTACTCTCTTTATGCTTCAGTGCCAGGGGATTCTGACTCTGCCAGCGGTATCGTGAGGGGAGATACATACAGGTCTGTCAGCGCGGATGATTTTGATTGGGGAGCGAATGTTAACGCAGAGAATGCTTTAGCTAACTGCTCCTCAAATGGTGAGATACGTATTCCAGGGCACCGCAGCCGTGCTGAAGCTTGGAAATTTGCACAGAAGGGTGAATCGTAGGCCAACCTGCTAACTTGGATATCAAGGGTTAAAAGTCTTAACCCTTGATATCCGATATTAGGCGGAACCATGATACTTATACAAAAGAAAATGCTCATTATTGCTGTAATGTTTGTTGTTCTTGGCATAAGTGTATTATTCATCTTTTTATATAATGATGACCAGCAGGGGATGACCGTCTATAATCATGAATCTACTACGCTCTCCGTGCCAGACGGAATGGTGCTAATTCCAGCAGGTGAATTTAAGATGGGAATTAACTATCCAGATGCATCACCTAATGACGAACAACCAGTGTATACTGTTCGTGTTGATGCTTTCTTCATTGATAAAAATGAAGTTACCAATGCAGAGTACAAGCAATTTCTCATCGAAAACCCGCAGTGGCAAAAACAACATATTGATGAAAGATTACATAACGGCAATTATCTGGCAACTTGGAATGGAAACAACTATCCCGACGGGAAAAGCAATCATCCCGTAAATCACGTGAGTTGGTACGCTGCAATGGCTTATGCAGAGTGGGTGGGAAAACGTCTACCAACAGAGGCTGAATGGGAACGCGCCGCGCGTGGGAACTTAGAAGGGAAAAAATATCCATGGGGAAACAAGATTACTGCTAAAGATGCCAACTACGGTCAGAATATTAGCGATACCACTTCTATTGGTAAGTACCTCCCGAATGCTTACGGCTTGTATGATATGGCAGGTAATGTGTGGGAGTGGTGTTTAGATGAACATGAATTCGGTCACTATGATTCTTTTTCTGCTAACACTCCTATAAGTCTAACGAATTGGCTCATGGATAATTTCACAAATGTCAATAGCGATCGCGTGTTTCGTGGTGGTTCTTGGGCAAGTAAAGCAGAGTCTGTGCGGTGTGCCTCTCGTCTCGTAATATCTCCATCAGAAGCGTACTTCGGTGTTGGTTTCCGTTGCGCGGTGACAGCCACACCTTGAATATCTGCTAATTTTAATCAAAAACTCTTATAGATAAAGGAACAATATGAATTTTTTCAAAAAGATATGGTTTTTGGCACTCGTAGGACTTATAATCTTGAGCATCGGCACATACCTTTTCTTTCGTGGCAGGACACCGACGGAACCTATTAAGTTCTATAAGACGACGCAACCCACACCCAAACAACGCCCGCTACAGACAGAAACAACTACAAAAGAGGCTCCGATAACCCCCGATCACAGTCATGACCATCCACATGATCACGGTTCTAACGACCACGCAGCAGTGCCAACCGCAACGCAGGAAAAGTATGATTGGCGAGACGATAGCACGTTTGAGACACCACCGCCAAAGAATGATCCGTGGAAACAAACTAAGCAAGAGACGGAAGTTGCCGACGCTGCTGATACATATCCTCCCAAAGATTGGTATAAGACAGAAGACCCGGTCTTGCGTGCTGAATACTATGGTGCTCAGATGCTCAAACAGTTTGGGGATACCCCAGAGGTTCGCATTGTCTCAGATTGGGAATTAAAAAAGGAGATGGACATAACGCCAACACATGAAGAACTCATTACGTATCTTGAGGCACTCTATCATCTCTTTCCCAGAGACAAAACGCTGCAAGCACTCAACTACCATCGCGAACTAAGAGCGAAAGGTGTGGAAGTCAAAATGGTACCTGAAGGAGATCCAAGATGAAAAATCCGCGTATTTTACCGCTGTTCTGTTATCTCATCTGTCTTTTCGTTCTCTGCTTTCTCGCTTGTGGAGGCAGAGAAGATGTGCAATCTGGGGCAACTAACCCGTTAAATCCAACAGACACATCAACCGACAGCATTGAAGAATTGGACCCTTTTATTTTACGCGTTGAATCTATCTACGCGCAGCTCAACGAAGGGAAAGTGGATGTTCCGCGAAACTGGGAGAAGGTGAAAGACCCAGTCTTACGTGCCGCATACGCCCGCTTCTTACTCAGCAAGGGAAAACTCGCAATTCCACGCCACTGGATCCATACGGAAGATCGGGTTTTACACGCGGAATACTACCGTGCTCAACTCCTCAAACAGTTTGGAGACATTCCGCAGGTTCACACTGTCGCAAATTGGGAATTAAAAGGTGCGATAGCATCAACGATGGAAATCCCTTGGTTCACGCTGAAACCTGGGGAGCATATTGCTTATCTTGAGGCACTCTATCACCTTTTCCCCAGTGAAGCCAACCGACAGGCACTTGAAAACGCTCGGAAAGACGCGGCGAAGCCTACTTATGAGGAACTGCGGGAGCAAGACCCAGAGTTATGGGCGCAACTTGAACTTGAACGGCTCATTGAAGAGCATGGCGACACTCCGCAGACGCGTATCATGGCGGAATTTCATCGAAAGGACGCATTGGGTCTCCCTATCACTGAAGAAGATTACCTCACCTACCTTGAAGCAATAGTCCATCTCCATCCGGACGATGAAATAGCACCGCGGCTCCTTGAAAGATTTCGGAAAGCGAAAGCCAATGGAATCCCATTTAAGGATGTAAAGACAGATGATATCGTGCCACCTAAAGAAGAAGAGGAGGACGAGTGAGAAATGTCCCACAAGAAACTTTCTTATTCAGGTTTTACATTTGAGAGTACACACTGGCTTCATAACGGATCTAAAGGTGAATCTGTTCACCTAACATCTATCCCAATTTCAGTTAAACGGAAAGCAAAAAGTTAAAGGGTAAAGGTTTGTTGATGGGATAGGCAGAAGCACCCCTTTATCTATTGCTTTCTCATTTCTATAAGGAGATTTAATCATGCTAAAAAAATGGTTTGGAAGTTTAATCTGCCTCGTCTTTGTTTTCGGGTTTACAGCATCTCTTTTTATTGTGTTGGAACCAGCGGAAGCAGACCATAACGTGAGATGGATACGTCCGCTAACGATTCATTATCACTGCGCAGGCGACGGAGGAATTATCCTCTATACCGAATATACTCAAAAAATATGGACTGCGACTGTTAATCATCCACCAGAAACATATCAACCCACACGAGCGTGGGGTGGTGGAATCTCTCTGCAACACACTAACCACGATATAGAGAATAGGCACCTTAACAAAGGTGAGACTGAGTTTAGAATATTGTGGAAGAGAGACGACTGGCGATGTCGTTAGCTTTCTATGGAATGCCGTCCATTTGTCTCCATG
>JAPPBX010000040.1 GCA_026702755.1 Candidatus Poribacteria bacterium
TTGCAGTTTTCCCACTACTGAGTTCATCATCTTCAACGTCAAAGGCTTGCCAAGAAGGATTCAAGGGCCCCTGATTGGTAATCGGTAGTCCCCACGAAGGGACACTCCACGAGTAGATATCATCTTGTCTTGACAGGTTATGCATAATCTTACCAACGGATTGGGTATGATAGCCGTACGCTTTAAAGTGCTGTGGGAGTGTCACAGCGTTTGGTAACATTTCCCGAAATCCTGCTGAGTTATTAAGCACTCTTGTTGTTTCAGGTCTTAATCCAGTGAATACTGATGTCCGGGATGGGTTACATATAGGATATTGGCAATAGGCATGATTGAAGAGTGTCCCTCGCTCGGCGAGCCGATCAATGTTAGGTGTGTGCACCTCCGAATGCCCATAACAACCAAGGAAGGGTCGCAGATCATCAACAACGATGAACAACACATTATATTGTCCATCAGCATTCGAGCGATATTTAGGCAAAAACCCAGTTGTAAAGGCGGCCGCGCCTGCTTTTAAACTCGTTGAGAGAAAGGCGCGCCGCGTAAAGGGACGTTTCGTAGAGGCCTGTTCTTGCCCTTGTATAGTTCTCCCTTTGTGCATAATATAAATGATTCCTATGGAAATATTATGACTATTTCTCCATCCCTCACAGATTCTCTGAATAGCATAAGGAGTTCTTCTTCACCCTTTTCTGGGAACTCAAAAGACAAACGGAGATACTCAATGATTATTTCATCAAAGGCACTGATGTACTCAAAGTAAAACATTCCAAATGTATTCTCTTTTAGTTTCTCAACAAAAGCATCTTCAAGATTCTCAAGCCCTTCCAACAGTTCAGGATTTTCAAGATTTTCTTGGCGATATATATCTACCAAATCAACCCAAAGTCCTTTTCTAAAACCGAGTTCTTCTTTAAAGATGTCCTCAGCAGCAGTGAATACAGTAGAAAAATCGCCTGTTTCTTCTGCCATTTGGTGGGCCTCTACCCGTCTTTTATTGACTTTTTCCATTGCTACTTGTGCTTTTTCTAAAGAATTCTGTGTAGGTGTAACAATCTCCATGTCTGGAGGCGTAACAGTCCCCGTGATTGGTTGCCTCATTGCTTGGTCACACCCGATAAGCAATGCGAACACACAAGGCATTAACACCATCAACAACATTAACAATCTCATTTTGACTCCTTTTCAAGTAGACCCTAAACTTGTAGGGGTAATTCATCTTGACAGCCTACTCGTATTAAAAAATTTACCTAATCATTCATTATACCTTAATTCTCTCATCGTGTCATGGAAAATAGGGGCAATTTTAGGATGAACATTAAAAGGGGTTTTAGCGGGTAACGGATGCAAGGTCTGTCGAGCATACTCGTGGAACGTGTCATCCGTCGGCAGTTCACAGAAATCGCACAATGCGGCGAGGGTTTTGTCCGGCTCCAGTGTCAACTCCTCAAAACGGAGGAGGTGAATATAATCGGATGAGGCTTGCATTAAACGGATTCCCTCTCGCATAGTGACGAGCCACTCTACAGCAGCTCTGTCAAGGTGCCGTTCAAAGTGCTTAATTTCATCAGTGACTTCAGAAAGCGCAGGATCCGTTTTGACGAGCTGCTCAACCAAGAGTCTCCATTTACGGTCATCCACACCCCACCAATCGTGTTTCTCATCATTAACCTGAACACCAAGCCGTTCTGACCAAGTCGCAATTGAATGACATGTATCCCATCCATTACGGACGAGAAAAATAAAACGAGCATCGGGAAACAAGGCACGTACGAAACCCACTCTAAAAATAAGTTCTGGATATTTATCAACAAGGCGTTGTGAACGGGTCGCTGTTAAGTAGGCACCAAACATTTGCGAAGCGCGTCGATGCATTTCGTCTGTCGCATCTTCTGCGGTGAGGCGATATTTGGCATCAACTTGGCTGTAGTTTCCAATGACATCTTCATGCGGATGGATGAGGTGCCACATCGCTTTCGGTTCGTTGAGATAACCGACTTCTTTGTGCATAGAAAGAACAATACCGAGTATTGTGGTGCCGCTGCGTCCAGTACCCAAGATAAAGATAGGCTTTTCAACCGGTTTGTATCTGCTGTTGTTCGTAGAAACAGTTTTCAAAATAGAAAAAACAAGTGGATTTATCCAACGTCCCTTTGTCGTTACGGGACGCCCTTCAAAGAAAGCATAACTCATGAGACGCGTCAGCACCTTTGTCGGTCGCGTTCTGATGTAGAGTGGATCTATTTGTGCGATCATATTTTTTAATAGTTATCAGTTGTCAGTAGTCAGTTATCGGTTAAAGAGTCGCCTATGGCTGCCACAGAAACCTCTTGTAACTGAAAACCGATAACTGATAACTATTCTTCTGAAGACTAATTTTTAAAAACGTCTTTTTAAGGTTTGACCGATATTTTTCATTCGATCAAGATTAAAAAGGAATGCTCCAATTAATTTTACAGGGAATGTCAATAGATGAAGTACTAAACTCACCACATTCGGTTGTATTGACACAGGACTATAATTATGTTTTTTCATAAGAGGTGCGGTTATCGTCTGGTTGAGGTAAATCTCAGCTGAACTGAGTTCTCCCCCCGTTGTTTCACCGTGCCAACTGTATGCGCGATGCGGATTTATACCGAGTTCCTGCGGTTGATCTTCCGCTACAGAAGATCCAACCTGTGGGATTTGGAGCATCTCATGCGTGTATGTAATACCGGCAAAATCACAGACACCTTTGACGGTTGCTTCAGGTTGTGCGAGGAGTTCCTCAAAATAGATGGAGGTTACTCGCTCGTGCTGCAGAAACTGCTCAGCAGTGGTGACAGCAGTTCGCCAGATGTGACTAATGGTTATCGGATGATAGTTCATCCAATCCCGAAACGTTTCTTTCATCGGCATATCACTTCCACCGAGAAACCGGCGTTTCCATTTCCTTTTTTGGGATAATAGCACATCGCGTGGATCACGGATCATATTAATAATGCGCGCTTTCGGATAAAGCTTAAGAATATCTGCAATGTAAAAGACGTTACGTGGGGTCTGGTCGCAAGGAATAGTCCCACCGTTTTCGGCAGTACCGTGGCGGAGGAAAGCTTCAAAGAGTGCTGCTTGCGTTTCAGGGTAGGTGGTTAAACCTTCAAGAAATGTCCGTGCCTCGTTTAGAAAACGATGTGGATTTCCATGTGTACGATAACCCTCTTGTTGAATACAATATAACTGCGAAGCAATTTTTTCTATCTCTTCTTTACGCGTCTCTGATGAAAACGGCGGCGCACAGAGTTGACCAAAGAAGTGGAGTTCACCAAAGGTGTAAACACTTGGGTGTTTTCCCAAAATTCGCCCCATCATCGTTGTTCCACTGCGACTATTCCCTACGACAAATATCATTTTATCAGTTACCAGTTATCAGTTAAGAGTTACAAAAGGTTTTTGTAGCAGCCACAAGCATCTCTTTAACTCGTAACTCAATAACTATTCCGCTATTTTGAGGATTCCAAAACTGTTTTTGCGGATGACGAGTTCTGCTGACTTCCCACTCCATTCTTGGATGCGGATCTCAATTTCGCCAGAGCCTTCCATTTCTGCATTGCCTCCATTCGTTGCGTTGAGTCTCTCATCAGCAACATAACGATAGGTGACATTGCCCTCGTAACGTTTACCATCAACGAAAAGTTGTGGTATATGCTGTTCACCTGTCCGATTGCTGATAAGAACAACAAGATGTTCTGCCGTCTTCTCACCGATTACTTGTGCCTGAATACCGGGCATCTGTCTCCCTTGATACTCAATAGCACCCATAAGAAGAGGCGAGTTTTGGACTGAGAGGGCAAATTGTGTATCTGCCTGCGCGAATGCTTCACCGATAAGCTGAAAAGCCGGGTAGACAGTGCGTCGAATAGTATTACCGAAATCGGACTCGGGTTCGCCACCATACTTCCAAAATGTCCCACCAGGATTCCCAGGGGTTATCAGCGAAAACGCTGGAAACCCTTTGCCGGGACCCGCGATGACGTGGAAGTTCGCCTGTGTGACGTTCGGGATTGTTAGCATCTTCAGAAAGAAATCACCTACGTACATTGCATGGAGCTGCGTGTTCGCAACACGGTTCACTGGGTTGGCGATGTTCCACTCAGTTATCCACATCTCTTTATCTGGAAATAATTTTTCATAGTAATCAAGTGCCTCTGTAACAGCGAAGTGAATCCATCCCATGAGGTAGCCTCGCATCTCCTCTATTTCTTTTTTTCGAACGGCTTTGTAGGCATAGACATGGACGGTATAAGCATCGTAGAAACTGGTGTCTGCAGCGAGACCTTCATCCCATTTCCGTTGTTGTGTTTTTACCAACCATCCCTCTTTATGGAATGCAATTGGTGAAGCACAGACCGACACCTTTATATCTGGATCAACGGCTTTCATCGCCGCTGCATGCTTTTTGGCTGCCGTTATATAGGCTTCAGCAGTAGGATATTTGTTGAGGTAGTGTGGCAGATAGTATTCATTGCCGAGTTCCCAATGCTTAACGTGATATCCCTTATCTTTAGCGTAATTCACCCACGCTGCGCTCTCTTCCGGGCTGCCTGTCCATAAATTTACAACAACAACAGGTGTAATATTCAGTGTGTTGCATAACTGTATAAAGTCGTCAAAAACGATTTTACCTTCTCGTAGCTTTTGGAGTCTCGCGTAATTTCTTTTATTTCGACTATTAAGTTTTGTATTGAGGGTTGATGCCATTTCACTCTCAAAAAAGCCACCATGTTCCCAATGATAGAAATTCCCGACTGTACCCCCCGGAAACCGTAAGGTCTTTGGCGCAAGTGCCTTTGTTAATTCAACAAAATTGGTGTCAAGGTATCCATAATCGCCATTCATCATGTTTGTATTGAAACCGTAGAGTGCTTGACGGAGCGGTTGCGAATTGCGTGTGTCAATTTCCAGACGTAGCGCATCCATAGACGTATTTTTTCCTTGGCATCCGATGCCAAGGAACAATACTATCAATCCTACAAACGCCATACAGCAGTTCCGATAAAACCTATTAGAAACACCATAGGCATTTATATTTAACACAAAGGTGGAAAACTTCATCAAAATCTTCGGCGTGGAAACCTCGCCCTTTAGGGCGGGGAGGAAACGCCGTCCTTTTTTCTTGACAAATAACGTCAAAAATGTTAGAATAATATTATCGTGTGGAGGCAACTAACTACCTGCATGCAAGTGCAGTCTTGCCTCCAACCGACTGTAGTTAGCGGTTAAAACACGATACACGATTCTCCAATGAGACGCACCTTCAAATACCGCGCATATCCAACTCCTGCACAAGAGAAGTGGTTGTTTTCGGAGTTTCAACATCAGAAACAGTTGCAGAACTATATGCTCCAGATGCGTAATCAAATGTGGGAATATGGGAGTATCTCTGTATCGCTGTATGACCAGATCAACCATCTTAAGAAACTCCGTGCCTCTAACTCGCACTATTCCGATCACCCGCAGGATATGCAGGCGCAGACGCTCAAAAGAGTCAACGCGGCACACGAGCATTTTCAACGCCGTTGCCGAAAGGGAGCAGAGAAAAAGGGATACCCGCGTTACAAGTCCTCTGTCCGATCGGTGTCGTGGTCTTTGCGAAAACATAAACTCAAGACGGGTGAACGTGTCCGTCAGCACCCTATCCGTGAAACAGGCAAACGGCATAATTTGCTGAAAGTGCCAAAACTCGGTGAAGTCAAGATCCGTCAGCACCGTCGGCTCATAGGAGACCCGAAAGAGGTCACGTTGAAAAAGACAGTGCGCGGCTGGTATTGCTTTATCGTTTGCGAAGTGCCTGATACGCTGAAATGTGTCCCGAAGTCGGCTTGTGGTGTGGATGTTGGCACGCGCGATTTTCTGACGACTTCTGATGGCGAGAAGATACCCAACCCTCGCTTTTACCGAACTGCCGAACGCAAACTCGTAAAACTTCACCGGGATTTGTCTCGTAAAAAGTATCAGAGCAAACGGTGGTATAAGGCAAAGGACGCATTGGCGAAGCAAGCCGATATTGTGGCGTGTCAACGTCTTGACTTTCTGGCGAAAACAGCGTCCAAACTTTTTCACCACAGAGGTTTTGATGCTGTTGTTGCTGAGAAACTTAGACCGAGTAACATGGTAAAGAACCGATACCTTGCCAAGTCTATTGCTGATACGTCGTGGGGGATGTTCTTTGACTGGTGCGACTGGGTGGCAAAACGCGATGGTAAATATTTCCATCAAGTGCCACCACACAATACCAGCCAAACCTGTTCGGAATGCTGTCAGAAATCGGTTATCAAACTGAAGTTGTCCGATCGTATGTTCCATTGTAAAATCTGTGGTTTGAAACTGGACCGCGACCACAATGCGGCGAAAAATATACTTCACAGGGCGGCTTGCGCCCTTCGTGGAGAGGTATGGGATACCATCCTCTATGAAACGAGAAATCCGTTGCTACAACGGGCTTGTTGGGGTTAATTCTCTAACAAGCCTCGCCCTTTAGGGCGGGGTACTTGACAATGTTATCCTCAGAGGTCTATAGGTCGGGAGCGATGTATCGCTGGCGAACATAAGCCCCGCGCAGAGCCAGAAGTAGAACCCATAGCCTCGAAATTCAAGGGTCCGGTTGAAGAAAAGTAGAAACACCGTAACAGCAACAAGACAAAGCATTATGATTGCAATCTGTTGTGTCACGCGCGAAGCAGCAGCACTCCGGTCTCCAGTAAACAGTGTATTGACGGACCTTCTGTAAAGGTTTAGCGCGGCGCGAAAGAGCCGATAAAATATCAAAGCGAAAAAGCCTAATCCTAATATACCGTAGAAACAGAAAATCGCTACCCAATAAACATCCTTGAATCCCTCCTTGCTCAGTACTTTCAATAGAAATGAACGTTTGCTCATATTCAGTCTTTCAATCGTAGTGTTCTGGTCGGCACCATAGCCTAAGATAGGTTTGTTTACAAGTACTGTCGGGACATTTCCGATCAATGCCCCCAGTCTCTGTTTTTGTGCGACCCGGACATAGGATCCAGAAAATACACCTGTTACGTTGCCGACGAGTCCAACTTTTGCTTTACGCGGGTTTATGTACTCAAGATTGAAAGGGTTTACGACTGCCAATAGTATCCCGAAGACTAATACTGTCGCCAATGCTAAACGAAGGGTCTGTTTCCACCCGTAGTGGAAATAGTACCATGCCCCACCTGCGAGAAGCGCGGAGAAAGTCGCGGCGCGTGAATACGAACGCGCAATAAAGAAAAATAGTACTAACGCTCCGAGCAGATTCAGATATTCCAACCGTCGAATACGGGAAAGATAAATAACAAGGACAAGAATCATAAAGACACCGTAAATCACGGTATCTCCTAAAGTCCCGTAGACACTGCCAATTTCTCTGCCGAGTTCAAGCAATCTGTACTCTTTGGTAAACCCGCCGATGCTGAGTGTTGATTCGCGCGGTAGGAAAAAATCAAACGCAGTAGGTCCGCCTGCCCATTGAATGATACCCGCCACGAGTTGGAAGATGCCAACACCGAGAATTATCCGCAGAAGCGTTGTAATGCGTCTTTCTGACAAGGCGGAGTTCGCAACGAGATAGAAAAGTACAATATATCGCGCAAAGGGTCGGATGTTGTAAAGACTGCCTATCAAAGGTGATCTGTTGATAAGCATTGACAACAAGACGACGCTGTAAAAGCCTATAATCGGTAAATCAATCGTTGTTTTGACGAACGGAATACCCCTATGTAGTTTATGGATAACGAGTTTCCCAAAAGCGACATAGATGAGCATTTCACCGAAGAATCTTAAATAGGAGTAGAGAGCATCACTAACGGGCAAAAACTTCAGTATAAACTCTTCAAAAGCGACGTATCCTGTTAAAAAGTAAATCATTTCTATTCGTTGTCAGTTTGCCTCGCAGTGAGAGTTGTCGGTTTCCGCCAACTAATAGCCAATAACTGAAAGCCTTTCAGCGGGTATTTAATGCCAAAAGGAGAGGTCTCTGCCCAACAATTCTGCCAATTGTTCGTTAAAGGGTTTAAAATACGCCATCTGGCGTTCACGCGTCTCAGGATTAATTGGTGGTGGAACCGATTTCATATTTTCTTGGGGCTTGTCGTTCCAATCCAGAACAGCTTTTCTCAACTTGTAAGCGGTAGCATCTGGGACAAGTTTGCGAATGGCTTTTCTGATGGGATTATGAGATGCCAGAAATTGCGTAAACAGAAAATTGAACCTTTCGGAACGTGGCATAGCGGCTCGGTTATGTCGTTCACCGATAAGAGGTTTGAAATCAGAACGGATACCAATGCGCTCAAAAAGTTGTTGACAGACAGTTTCAGCCCTCTCCTTCAGGTCGTCAGTTAGGACACAGTGTACCTGACTCGAACCGAATTGGGTTATCAAATTCTTGACGTGTGGATAATAGATACCATTGTATTGATAGGCGCACTGTCGCCATTTAAACCAATCTTCGTTTACACGCGCTTCCTCAGCGGCGAGTGCCTCTTCATAAGTCTTGATGTTTTCCCAACCTCTCCGCCGAGCCCACCAATAGGCAGAATAAGCACGAGCCACAGGTTCCCGAAGTAGCACAACGAGATGCATCTCAGGGTTGTGTTCATAAATCCGCTGCATGACTTCCGGTGAATGCATGACCATTACATTTTTGGCGATGAGTTGTTTGTCCTCAATTTTGCCAGCGGCATTTTCCCCAACAAAATACTTTGCAAAAGCCCACTCATACCCACGCGTGTATTCACGCTCTTGCAGGAAAAACGTCAACTCTGGTTGTGCATGCGTGTGTACATCAGGGTGTTGCGCCAAGTAGCGAAGGAGCGAAGAGGTTCCTGCTTTCTGTGCGCCAACAATCATTAACTGGATTTTACGAAAGTCTCCCATGGTAAAGGTTTCCCAATTAATTCACCGAGGGCATGAACATCTGGTTTGTAATAATTGATTAAACGGTGCCGCGTCTCTTCTGACATCTGAGTCTTCTCATCCGTCTGCGTGTTTAATCGGAGATAGAGCGGCTCAATTGTTCGTCTAATCGTCCGCAAAGGGATATGAACAATTGGCTTGTTATGTGTCCACTGTCGCAATCGAAACCGGAAGTCCCTATATTTCCGATGCAACTCGGAATTTCGCATTTTCTGGGAACGATTCGTCACTTCAAAGGCGTAATCGCTATAAAAATCGGCATCTATATCAGCGAAGTTGCATAATTCCGTCATGGTATTTAATGGCTGTGCTGCAAGTTCCTCATAAAAGAGGACGTGGATACGCGCTGGATCAAATTGCTTAAAATAACGCTCCAAATAGATAGTATAACATCCCTGCTGAAGTGTTTGCAAGTGCTGTTCCTCGTTCTCTCTGTGGCAGTCAACAGAAGAGAAAAGCAATTCGATGTATGCATCGAAATTCAAGGTTTGTGGCAATTTGCCAATCTGCTTCGCAAAGCGATACCACGAGATTAACCTTGAAATCGGTTCTCGAAGGCTGAAAACCAATTTTGCATACGGTAGAAACTCGACGATTCTCCCACGTGCCTTTTCACAATACAGATAATCAGGTGTAGACTCCATTCTGAGCTGTGTTTCATCAGAACCAGAAAACAAAAGGTTGTATTCCTCAGCATCACCTTTATATCGGTATTTTGAGGGAAGCGGATAAGCATCACTGAGAAAAAATCGGGTTTCCTTGTAAGTCGCAGCACAAACAGCTGGGTGGTCGGCAAGATATGCGAAAAGAGATGTCGTTGCCGCCTTCGTAGTGCCCGCCACGATGAGGTAGTGATAATCCCGAACACACTTCGTCTGTTGTCCAGAATCGATTTTCTCTAAAATTGGAGTCTCATCTGGGATTTTTACGTTCTTCATTTATCCATTTATAGTTTTAACCATCAACTCGTGCTTTAGCAAAAGTATCTGTAGACGAGTTGATGGTTAAAGTTGTCGGTTCGGGTTTTCTCGCAGTGAGAGTTAAGCGGTTTTCGTCTAACGGAACTCTCCTGTAACTGATAACTGATAACTATCTTGCGTTTGTTTGCTACTTTTGAAACCAAGAAACCTGCGTCTTTCGGAGGAGATACGTCAGGTTTGCAACAGCGAGTAGTGCAGTGATGGATACAGCGAGTGCGATTCCTCGAAGTTCCAAGGTTCTAATCAATCCGTACGCCACTAAAAAATTGAGAACAGCCATCGTCACCATATTCGCGAAAACAGATCGGTACGCTTTTTGTGCGTAAAGCCCAGCATTCAGTACAGGTATCAGACAAGAGAACACCATACCCGTGCTGAGCCAAAAGAGGAGGTGTCCTATCAGTTCAATTGCTGCGTCATCAAGTTTACCGCGTCCATATAATAACCAACTGATTTTTGCATGAAATATTAACAAGAATAGTGCGACTGGGAATCCAATGATTACAGCTGTACGTGCATTTCGATTGAGGGTTTGTCCTAATTTCTGTTTATCGTTTACTGCGCTGTCCGTTGCCATATCAGGTAAACCCGTCGTCGCAATACTGATACCGATGAGTGTCTGTAGTGCCGAGAAAATCCGGAAGGCATAGTCATACCGTGCCACAGCAACGCCCCCAAGTTGCGAGGCAAGGTATATTCCAATCAGCAAACGGTTCGTGACTTGGCGTATCGCAAAACCGAGTGTCGGTAAAGTGACCGTGTCTTTCAAGGCGTTTAGTGTATCCACAGAGATGCCTGTAAACTGATACCGGTGTCCTGTTCGATATGTCCCTATGCCCAAGTATGCAAAGTATATACCAAAACCCACAATGTAAGCCATTGCTATCCAGTTTTCAAGGTTTTCTATATTCGGTATGAGCAGAAATACAGCTGCTGCGATGCCAGCTGGCAGGGCGTTTCGGAGTGCGACTGTTTTAAAGTGTTGCTTACTGTTCAGGAACGCCCCTAATACGGTACTACCACATCCAAAAACAAGCAAAGGTGCACATAGTCTCAATAGTGTTGTCTCTCTTTGCGCATCAAAAGTCGATTTTCGTAATAAACCACTTGCTATCCATGGTGCGAAAAACTCAATCAGGATAAAAACCGCGAAGCCGCCCCAGAGAAAAAGATTAAGGAAGTTATTGACGAAAAGTCGGTACTTTGTAGGGTTCATCTCCTTTTCACGTGTTACAAAGAGCGGAACCAAACTAAATTTAGTACCTTCTCGAACAACGGTATCAACTAATATAACAATATTCAATGCGGCAATGAGCGCGACGGCTACATCGCTTTCACCGAACCGCATTGGAATCAAGTGAACTCGGACGAGGAGGCTCAACCCCATACCAGCAAAGGTAATCACCATTACCCAAAATGTCTTGTGCTGTAGGAGTCTTTTGATCATGATTTAATAGTTGTCGGTTGTCGGTTACGTTTCCTGTGCCGCGAGTGTCCACCGATAAACTTCCAACCCTTTTTTCCTGTCTCAGTTGAAGTTAGCGGCGAACGCCAGCCTTCGTTACGTTACCATTATCAGAAAACTCTCACTGCAAGGCAAACTACATTAGATTTATTTCCAGCCATCGGGCAGATTTTTGCGAATCTCAATATCACCAAACTCGGTAGCCGGACGTGGTCCAACCGATTTAGCCCATGTCGCCATGCGATGAAGCCCCTCGTCTAACGCAACCTGCGCTGTTTTTCCGAACACCTGCTGAAATTTCTCATGGGAACAATAGGCGTGTTTAACCTCTTCTCTCGCATGCACGTTGATGACAGATACTTCCTTATCCATTGCCGTCATCACTAAATCCGCTAACTCGTTCACCGAAACATGCTCATCCGAACCGACGTTAAAAATCTCTCCGGATGCTTCTGGTATATCCACAGCACGGGCGATGTGCGGGGCAACGTCTGCGATATGTGTGAAGGCACGCGTCTGTTCTCCATCTCCAAAAATACGCAGCGGCTTATCCTGCATGATATTATTCATGAAGATACCAATAACGTTTCGATACTTGTCGCTGATATTCTGGAGTTCGCCATAAACGTTATGCGGGCGGAAAATCGTATAATCCAAACCAAAGAGCCGCTTAGAGACAGCGAGTTCCTGTTCCACCGCGTACTTAGCAATACCGTAAGAATCCTCCGGGACAGGGATGAGTCCTTCATGCATTGGGAGTTGGTTTTCTCCATAAACAGCGATAGAAGAAGTGAATACAAATCGTTTGACATTGTGGTTTATCGCTGCGTTGATGAGGTTTACACTTCCGATGAGATTATTTTGGTAGTTAAACCGTTTGATAAAGTGACTCAGTCCCTCCGCTGCATAAGCGGCAAGGTGATAGATATAATCGAATTGATATTGCTCACAGAGTTGATTTATAAGCTGAGCATCAAGGATACTTCCCTCAACAAAGGTTACGGCAGGGGCGAGATTCGCCCGGAAGCCGCCACTCAGGTCATCAAGTGCGACAACTTCCGTGTTACCTTGGTGGATAAGTTCACTAACGACGTGCGCGCCCATAAAGCCCGCACCTCCTGTGACTAATGCTTTTTTGTTCATACTTTTAACGAATGTACCTCGCTACGATTGTTCCATTGTTGAAGTTTAATGTAAGCCAGAGGAAAGGTTTAATTAATCCTATTTGTGTAGTGCTCAGTGTTATTTCTTCAATCTTTTGTAAAAGGAATGGATCAGCAAAATATCAGCATCGGTATTACTTTCGGATGACCATTTTGCCAATAGCAGTGAAATCATCAACAGCCCGTAGAAGTACCCCTCGTGGATACTCATCATCAGGCAGGCATACGACCTGCCCCTATTGGTAAACTACAGACCAAAGGTATTTGTATACTTCAGTAATACTGTGCGTCCGCGCGTTAGCAACTGCCTTGGTATTTCATCGTCTCTGTATGTGTTGAGATTTTCATTATAAACCAACCATAGGTCATTCCCTTCACGGAAATTATATCGAAATCGAATATTTGTTGAGAATCGATCACTAGCACTATTATATTGCACAAATCCATTCAGAGAAACTTGTGTGTTCAAAGCGGCCCGGGTCCGAATCCGAACGAGATGTGCATTGAATCCTTGATTACGCTCGGGGAAACGAACGACATTGACTTCATACTCACTGCTTATTTCCAAATGTGAGGACACATTCCAAGTCGGTTTAACTCCGAGGTCAAGGCGCCAACCGTCAAAAAATCCACCGAAAGCCCAATCGAAATCAGCACGGAGTAAACTTTTATTGGGCATATCGAAACCACCATCAACCTTGAAAGTGGTATAACTACCCATTGGGATCACCGTATCTTCAGGAAAATCCTCAGCCTCAATGAGATCTTCATAATCCATTTCAAAATCCATCGCCACGCCTGCTCCAGACTTCCATTCCAGATCGATCTCATATTTAAGATGCGCGGATTCCACAGATCCATCCTCATTACGGAACACAACGGACCCAGAAAATTGTAACGGGCTCACTTGTCTAATCGGGGTTCCCTTTCCCATTAGCCAATCATAACGAACACTTGACCGCAGTTGCGTGAAATCCTTACGAGTTGTAAATCCGAGCCCGGGCAAAAAGTCTTTTCCTCTCCGAGCTACGACGAGTTCATAATCCAAACCAACATCCGTGCGTCGAGTCAGTTCTGTGAGAAACATCGCCGTATCTAAAAAATTGAATGTCTGTTCTTGAATGACTTGGTCTTCAAAAGTTTGTCCCCACTTAAGGGTCAAATATTCTTTCCCAAAAATCCGAAAAATACCGTCAAGTCCATAGGCAAAGTTGTAATTTCCTTCTTCATCAACACGGTTGGTTAACATGATACCCGCATAAGAATATGGATTAAGAACCTGTCGTCGCATGCGTAGGACTCCAAAGTTTTCTCTGGGGATGTCTCCTTTACGTGCGGTTTGCATATCAAGAAAACCGAGGTCCCAATTTCCAATACGTCCGACGAGTCTGGCCCCACCAATAATAGGGATCTGTTTACGATCTTGGATGCCGATTCGTCGACTATGGAAAAGTCGAGCACGACCGAGAAAATTAAAGGAGAAAATACCGGAACGCTCTTGAAAGAATTGCCGTTTTTCCGGGAAGAAGAGCGAGAATCGGCTTAGGTTAACTTGCTGCTCATCAGCTTCCGCTTGGGCAAAGTCTGGATTTAGTGTTGTATCCAAAGTGAGGTTGCTAGTGACGTTATATTTAATATCGACCCCAGCGTTTCTTGCTAATTCGTTTTTCAGATGATAGGAGGCACCGGCATCGTTTAATGTAGGTGTTTGTCCAAGTCCTCCGGTGACATAAGGTGTAAAGTAAATAGGTTTTTGACTGTAAATGTTATCTAACACCACTGGATGTGCTCGAGATGGTGTATCAATACCGCGCTCTGGAGATAGGTCAGGGAAGACGACACGCTCGTTTTTTCGGGCAATATTTCGATAAGCGATTAATCCCATAACAACCCGGCCGTTTTCATCCTGAAAACTCAAACTCGAAAACGGAATACGCATCTCAACGAACCAACCTTCTTCATTCTGCACCGTTGTGACATCCCAATAGGTATTCCAGTTCTTATTATCCGATTTGCCATCATTAAAGATGGCTTCATCACCTCGAACACCAGCGGGAGTCGTCCAAAACGACAAGGCACTTTCCTTGTCATTGAAGGTATCAAGAATGATTCCAAATTTATCATCCTTGCTCGATCTATCCCTATAGAGCGAGTTCACACGGACCTTGGAGGGATTGGTATCATAACACTGTGCTGAGCAGTAGAGATAATCTCTATCATAAGCAACTCTAATTTCAGTTTTTTCGGTCGGTTCACCTCTATAAGTAGGTTTGTACATGATCACCGGCAAGGGCTCAATTTGCTGCCATCCCGGTTCGTCACTTAAGCCATCAATTTGAATAGATTCTGTTAAATAGGTTAACTGTAAGGGTTCTTGGGCGTTAGCAATAGTCACAGAGAACACAAGAATTAGGATGATGCATACCTTAGTAAATTTTGACAGGTTTATCATTTTTTAGACTCGTTGGGCATAGATCAATTCAGATCCTACACTTTATCCATTTTCACGTCTGTGATATTTTCAGTACTCGATAGTTCAGTAAAAAAAGTAAGCCATTTCTCTGGGTTCACCAATTTAACGCGAAATGTCAGTTCAACCAGTTGCAATTTTTTTATCCGTTTTTCAAGTAAGCACTCGTCAACTAAGTGCCTATCGAAAACAGAGCGATAAGCGGCTTCCGGGTTCTGGTCAGGTGAAAAACAGAATTCCAGACGAAATTCGTTATTGTTCCCAAATTGCTGATGCCAATTGTAAATACCAAGGATAATGATACCGATAAGAAAGGTAGCTAAAATCGCGACAGACACATTTCCCACCCCGACTGCCATACCGACAACTAACGCATAGCAAACAAAACCGATATCGCGCGGGTCCTGGATAGCGGTCCGAAATCGAATGATAGACAGGGCACCGACTAAACTAAACGCAAGCGTAATGCTATCACCGATGACTACCATTACTACTGAAATCAGTATGCACAGAATGATGAGTGTGTCAGTAAAGGATTGTTGCGGGGTCTTGGTGTGAGTTAACTGGTAGATATTAACAATGAAAACACCCAGAGCAAACGCACACAACAATTTAAAAGTATTAGTCCAGAGTGTTTCAAGCGATATCAGGACTAAAAAGTCAAACAATATATTCTCCCGAGAACTATCTACTAACAGGAGGGTATTTTTCAGAAAGATAATGTCTTCTGAATTTCTGACAGGTTTATTACTTCCGGATAAGCATTTTGCGAGTAGCTGTGAATTCGCCTGCAGTGAGCGTATAGAAATAAACGCCACTTGCGACAGATTCACCCACCCCATTCCGACCATCCCAATAGACTGCGCGGGATTTGCTGCGATATACTCCCGCTTGCACTTGCCCTAACTCCAAGTTCCGAACAAGTTTTCCATCGGCAGAATGGATAGAGACACAAACCTCTGTCGGTTTCGACAACTGGTAGGGTATCCACGTCTCAGGATTGAAGGGATTCGGATAGTTCGCTAACAAAGCCGTTTCTTTCGGCAACGCCACTGACATAGACAGAACCGATAGGAGCCGCTCCAGAAAAGTAATCCCCTTTCGTATCCGAGGATCCCCTGCATCAAGGTGCTTGGCAAGCTCTATCCACCGCGTGAGATTCGCAGCTGTAAGGGAAGACAGATCCCCCCAATGTTTGTTGAGACTCGGTGCCCCAGCTGAACCTATCTCCGCAGCGATCATCAGCAAGTCGCTTACATCAACGGTGCCATCGCTGTTGACATCCGGATAGAGTTCAGAACCCGCGAGTGCCGACGGATCGGGGGTCCCATAGTTGGAGGCGACTACAACGAGGTCTAAGAGATTCACAACGCCATCTCGGTTCACATCTACTGACTTGTAAGATGCCTTCGTTTGGTTGCTGGCATCATATTCCACCAAGGTCTCTATTAATCCTGCTATTGGAGAAAAATCTGATATTTGGTTGCTGCTAAGGTCAAGCATTTTCAGGTTTACCAGACCCCGCAGGGGAGACACATCCGAGATCTCGTTGTCATGAAGATCCAACTCCGTCAAGTTTATCAATACGCTGAGGGGCGAGACATCCGAGACATTGTTGCCATCTACATCGAGCACCGTCAGATTTATCAAATCCTTGAGGGAAGACACATCCGAGATCCTGTTGTCATCAAGATCCAGGTCTGTGAGATTTATCATATTTTTCAGAGGGGACACATCCGAGATCTGATTGTCGTGAAGATCCAGAATCAACAGTTCTGTCATATCTGTGAGTGGCGATATATCAGATATCTTATTGCTATCAAGATCTAGTTCCGTCAAGTTTGTCAAAGTTCTAAGCGGGGACACATCCGAGATCTCATTTCCATCAAGATCCAGATATTTTAGATTTGTCAAAACTCTGAGTGGGGATATATCCGATATTTCGTTATCGTCAAGATCTAGCACTCTTAGTCTTGTTAAAGTTTTGAGCGGAGATATATCTGATATCTCGCTATCATCAAGATCTAAAAATACCAGCTTTGTTAAATTTTCGAGTGGTGATACATCCCATATTGGGTTGTCGTCAAGATCTAGGCGGCTCAAATTTCTCAAATCTTTGAGAGGAGACACATCCGAGATCTTGTTGTCAGAGATATCCAGGCGGCTCAGTTTTGCCATATTTATGAGAGGAGACACATCCGAGATCTTGTTGCTGTCAAGGTCCAAAAATTGCAGTTTTGTCAAAGTGTTGAGTGGAGACACATCCAATAACTGATTAAGCTGAAGACTTAGGTGTGTCAAGTTTGTCAAATTTTCGAGTGGAGACGCATCTGATAACCGATTATCTTTAAGCTTTAAGTGTGTCAAGTTTGTCAAATTTTCGAGTGGAGACGCATCTGATAACAGGTTTTGCTGAAGATCTAAGTATCTTAAGTGGATCAAAGCACGGAGCGGAGACACATCCGATATCTTGTTCTCACGAAGATCTAGTTCAATTAGTTTTGTCATATTTTTCAGTGGAGATACGTCCGGCAACTGATTACTTCTGAGGCTTAAGAATGTCAAGTTTGTCAAATTTTCGAGTGAAGACACATCCGATATCTGCCAGTTGAGACCAAGATCTAGATATGTCAATTTGGTCAGACTTTTGAGAGGAGACACATCCAATATACTATTACTACCAAGATGCAGCTCTTTCAGATTGATAGCAAACTCAAGACCGGTCAAATCTTGAATGCGCGATTTAAACGTATTATTAGTCAATTGGCATATCAACCGATTTGACGTTCCCCAGCCTCCTACTTCTGCCAGCGTCAAAAATCGGCATCTGCCTTGCAGCACTTCCAAACTCCTCATATCTGTCTCAGT
>JAPPBX010000041.1 GCA_026702755.1 Candidatus Poribacteria bacterium
CTTGTAGCAGCTCGTCGGGTTGATTAGCATCATAAAAGATATGACAGAATGCCTCAATCGTCTCTACATCGTAGCAGTCAAAACCTTCCAACTGACTTTGTAGATCGTATAACCGATTCGGGTCGGTCTCCTCGGCGAGCATTGTGGTCTGATAGTATTGCTGAAACGCTGCTTGTATCTGATCGGGTTCGTTCACAAAGTCAAGTACCAGCGTATCTGTCTTGCCAGAAGTGACGCGGTTCAGGCGGCTCAAGGTTTGGACACATTGCAGCCCGTCTAACCGTTTATCAACGTACATCGTCTGTAGCAGCGGCTCATCAAAACCTGTTTGGAACTTATTCGCAACAATCAGAATTCGGTACGCCGGGCTCTTGAAACTGTCCGCAATGGAGGTGCTTGGTGGCAATCCATTCATCGCGTTTTCCGTGTAGTCTTGACCATTATCGGTGTCGTGTACCGTCCCACTGAATGCCACCAGACACCCGTAGCGAAGCCCCATCTCCCGCATCTGTTTATCGAATTCCTGCTTGTATTTGACGCAGTGCAGTCGCGAAGACGTGACCAACATCGCCCGTCCCTTTCCGCGGATTGTTTTTTCGGTGCGTGCGGCGAAGTGTTCCAAGACAATCCGGGTCTTCGTCTCAATACTATGGGGTTGCAGATCAACGTAATTGGTCAGTGCACGGAGTGTCCGCGCCTTTTCGTACTCTTTATCCTCCGGCACACGCTTGACCAGTTCAAAATACCGCTTAAAGGTGGTGTAGTTCTGCAACACATCGAGTGTGAACCCTTCGCTGATACTCTGACGCATGGAATAGACGTGGAACGGGACAAATTTTCCATCTGTGTCCTTCCGTCCAAACAGTTCTAAGGTCTTGTTCTTTGGGGTGCCGCTGAAACCGAAATAAGAGATATGATCCTGCATCCTGCGTTGTTCCATCTGTTCAAGGATTTTAGCGTCTATATCCGATACTTCGTCGGCGTTATCTTCCGTTACGTCTAACGCAATCCCTTGCGAGAGTGAAATCCTGAGGTTCCTTGCAGATTCACCGCTCTGCGAGGAGTGTGCTTCGTCGATAATCACGGCGAAGGTCTTACTTTTGAGTTTGCCAATCTCCTCGGCAATCACACTGAACTTCTGAATCGTCGAGATGATGATATCTTTACCGGATTCAAGGAAACCTCTCAGCTGCGCCGAGTTCTTATCGGCGGCATGCACCACGCCGTCAACCTGTTCTACTTGTTTGATTGTCTCCCGCAGCTGCCTATCAAGGACACGCCGATCCGTCACGACAATCACAGAATCGAAAATCCGGTCTGTATCGGTCCGAGAACGGTACAAATGCGTCAGTAGATGTGCCAACCACGCGATGGAGTTCGACTTCCCGCTCCCTGTGGTGTGTTGGATGAGATAGTTATGTCCAACTCCGGCCTTCACAACAGCCCCTTTCAATTCACGAATTACGTCGAGCTGATGGTATCGCGGAAAAATAAGCACGCGGTGCTTCACATCTTTCATGTCGCCGATTTTGTCGTCGTAGACCTTTTCTGTGGTCTCCTGTTCATGGATAAAGTTGTTGATGAGTTCCATCAAGTTATCTGGCTGTAGGATGTCCTCCCAGAGGTAGGCGGTCTTGTGACCGTTGGGGTTCACAGGGTTCTCAATGCCTCTGTTAAATGGAAAGAACCGGGTCTCGCCATCCTGTAATCGGGTTGTCATGGAAACCTTCTCGTTGCCGACAGCAAAGTGGACCAGACACTGTTTGAATTTAAACAAAGGTTCCCTTGAATTCCGATCTGTCCGGTACTGTTTCTCCGCATCTCTCACCACCTGACCGGTGAGACTGTTCTTCAGCTCCATTGTCACAACTGGCAACCCGTTGAGGAACAAGACCATATCCAGAGACTTCTCGTTCTGCTGTGCGTAATGCAGTTGTCGAATGAGGGAGAATCGGTTCTGGGCGTAGAGGCGTTGGTGGTCGGGGTTCATGCCACTTGCGGGTTGGAAGTAAGTCAGGTTAAAATGACACCCTCTATCCCGAATACCTTTCCGCAGCACGTCCAATACGCCACGCCGTTCGACCTCTCTGCTCAAACGGTTGAGGAGGTTAACGGGTGTGTCCGGACCGTACTGGCGTTCCAGTTTCTGATATGTCTTGGGTTGTGTGTCCCGAATAAACTGCAGCGTCTCATCAGGGACGAGGCAGCGGGATCTATCGTAGTCTGTAGATTGTAACGACCGGTAGCCCGACTGATTTAGGTGTGCTTCGATGTGATCTTCAAAATCTGTTTCTGTATACGTCGGCACGGTCTACACCTCGTCAAATAGATAAGGGTTGTTCTTGGAGCATAGAGGGGGCACGTAACTCCGAATCGTCACACCATCAATCATTTCAAAGAGAGTTTAAGAAAAATGGGTATCTATTTCATCTAAACTTTGCGCGGTCATCGTTTGCTCTAAGAGTGTGTCGAGGTATGTTAGGTTGTCAATATTGCGGATTTGACGTGAAAGCGTTTCAGGCACATGCTGAAATTGGAGCTGCAGGAGTTTGAGGACGGCATCCTGTTTACCTTCTGCTTTGCCTTGTTGTATACCTTCTGCTTTGCCTTGTTGTATACCTTCTGCTTTGCCTTGTTGTATACCTTCTGCTTTGCCTTGTTGTATACCTTCTGCTTTGCCTTGTTGTATACCTTCTGCTTTGCCTTGTTGTATACCTTCTGCTTTGCCTTGTTCTCTGAGAAAATCAGCCGTTGTCTGTGCCATTGTCTCTAACTCCTTAGGGTCTTGAATGTGTTGTCTGATAATATCTACTAACGCATCGCGCTCCTCAAGAGAACGCCGGTGGAATATCAACTGCACAAAATACCGGAGTGCCTCTGCAACTTGGGGTGCAAAGCCTTCATCTACTGACACTATATGCGATACAGCAGCTGCTAAGGCTTCGCGTATCTCTTCTGTTTGCTCTGCATGCTCCTTTTGAAGCACACGGAACAACCAACCCAGCGGATGTCCGAACTGCGTCAGCACCTCTGCTTCAGTCTCCTTCACCGCTAAAAACAGCGTGTCAAAACTTGGGACGAAACGCTCCAAGATTTCAGGAATATCCATGATCGCCGTCAGGGACACCGGTACTGTCCACCGACGGTCCCCGGTATAAAGCAGGATTGGTAGGATCGGTTGTAAACGTCTTTCACTTTCAGGAAGTTTCTCCGTTTCCCATTCCCGCCGTTGTGACTCCCAGATTTGCACCATGTAAGATAATAACCGAAACCCCATCGTTTTATCCACTGTAGACTGATGTTCAATGAGGATATAGATGAGCAGCGCATCGGTATCTATGGCATCTGTGTCTTCTTGAAATGGGACACTCAGTAGGACATCTGACTCACGTTCTTGCAGTGCTTTAGAGATAAAACTTCTTTTTTGGTATGTGATCCGACTGAAGTCGAGAAACGCCTCGATGTCCGGTGCGATAATTTGGACCAACCCCCGCACATATTCCCTGTCTTGCAGCAAGCGTCTGAGGCTCCGGTCAGGGAAGTGTTCTATCTGCGTATCTTGTGTCGCGTTCATAAATGCCTATGCTTTCAAGAGTTGAAAAAACGTTTTGCAAAGTATAGCATAGAAATATCGAAAAAATCAACGCGATATGTATCTCGCGCCGAATCAGAAAAGAAAAAATAGGGTCTACACCTCGTTACGGACATCTATCTTGCCGGTCACTGCTTCGGAGATGAGGGATTGACGGTATTCCTTGAGGAGTTCAAT
>JAPPBX010000042.1 GCA_026702755.1 Candidatus Poribacteria bacterium
CAAGCACTCAAGGAGATGGAGGATCCAAGAGTTTTACGGAACGTGCTGCTTGAGACGCTCGACTGGGATGCCGCTACCTACATCAGAAGTGAGTGGACAGTTCCGGCACCCGCACCTGCTGCCCCGTCTCTGATCAAAAAGACCGTCGTTGGCACATGGGCAGATCTGAAAAAACAATGATTAGAACTTTACCCCAAAATTGGTAGGTGCGGTTTCCAACCGCACCGGATCCCACCAAAAACCTCTTAAAAAATCCGCGTCATCTGTGTCATCCGTGAAAATCCGCGATTCAGACAACAGAAGCCGCTACCATCTTGTGGAAGTTTATGGGGTGGGTTATGTGTTGGTCCGTTTCCGGGTTGATGTCCGGTCCAATGCTTCTTGGAAATCACGAAAACTCGACACCAATGAAGCGTTCAGGTTCAACTGCTTCAAGCGGTCAAGGTCAACAATCATTTCAAGAGACGATTTGAGGCGATTGACATCCACATCAGTGAATCGCGTTGTTAGGGTTGCTATGGTGTTCTCAATCGTCGTTTCGCGCGCACCGCGTTCTATGCCTTGCTCTATGCCTTGCTCAATACCTTGCTCTATGCCTTGTTGTAGATAATGTTCTGCCAAAGTCTGCATGAGTTCTGCCTCCTGTTTCGTGAGTCCGAAAGTTTCCTGGTGCTCAGAGAGAATCTGCTCTAACATCTCGCGTTCTTCACTTGAACGCTTATGGAAGATGAGAAGATGAAGAAAGTAAATCGCCTGCTTCCAGGTTTCCGCGCTGTCTTCAGCACTCAGGGTGCCGAGATGTTCACCGAATCGCTCTAACGCTTCTATAAAAACCGCAGGCTCAGCGTCTTGACGTTTCAGGAGCGTCAGAAGCCAACCCAACGGATGACCCGTCTTGAGAAAAGTCGCATCCGGTTCGGCACCGATACCCAGAAAAAGCGTCTCAAACTTCGGGATAAAACGTAGCAGTGCCTGCGGAACATCCATCAATGTTTCCAGGGAGACCGGGAGCGACTGCCATTCTTGTTGCCCTGTGTAAAACACCACTGGAATGATCGGACGGAAACGCCACTCCCGCTTCGGAATCTTCTCAGCAAGCCACTTTTGCCGCTGTTGATCCCAAATCTGACACATATAAAACAGCAACCGAAACCCCATCGAAGGGTCCGGCGTGGATTGATGTTCAAGCAGAATGTAGATCATCACCTCTGTTTGATCAACACCCTGAAAAGGCACCAGAAACACCAGGTCCGATTCTTGTTCTCGGAGATTATCGGCGATAAAGGTGGTATTGACGCGTTGAACCTGACTAAAATCCAAGGCGTTGACGATGTCACTGCCGATGATCTGAAGCAACTCCCGGAGGTTGTCGCTATTTGCCAAGAGCCATTTCGCACTCCGGTCGGGGAACGTTCGCAACGGTTCTCCTAAGAAACTTAAGATTTCCTCAACATCTGTTTCTAACACAACACCGTCCTCATCGCGCCTCGGGACCGGTCCCCCAAAGACTTCCACCAAAAGAATAACACCCGTGCGCTGCGTATAATAAAGATTTTGCAGTCCGCTTGGAACTATTATACCCTGATTTCCCATTGGAAGTCAACCTTTTTTCCACTTTTCAATCGCGGATATTTAGGGTAAATCCTATGAAATATATCGACAATGCGGTCTTGGGAAAAGTCGCGTCCATCGCAAAGTGTTAGATAAAGTCATTATTATTTTGTTATTTATCTCAAAAAATATGACCGAATACAACACTCGAATAAACCCTTATAATAATTGACTTTATCGCACTTTTTAAGTTGATTAATACCGAAATTTATGATACCATATACATTAACAAATGTGAAACTTCTGACACAACGATCCGCGCAAAACTTCACAAAGATGACGATTGTAGTGCCAACGCTAATTAGGGCCGCAATTCCGTAAAGTTAAGACAAGTTTTTTTGCTGAAATCTGCTTTCATCAATCGGGCAACACGTCGATAACCGACAGTGTATCCCATGCGCACGAGCATCTCGGTGATACGCCTATACCCGTATGTCGGATAACGTGAGGCTAACCGGTGTATCTTATCACGTAGGGAAACCTCATCAGAGGGGTCGCTTTTGGATTGATAATAGAGAAGACTAATGACCACTCAAAGCTTCACAGAGGGGACAACCATGCCAAACGAGCACATCGATGCCAACATCCCCAAAACGATTTCCCCGCGACGCCTCCGTCTCACACGGCGTGTTGCGTCGCGGGCGATTTTTGTTGGTGTCTTACTGATACTCACAAGCCTGTTCACAATTGAAGGGGTTGCCACGGTACCAGGAGTCCCTACCGGACTTACAGCAACAGCCGGTGATCGTCAAGTTAAACTCAGCTGGACAGCCCCAACCGATATAGGTTCTTCCCCCATTAATGACTATACCATTTATTACTATACCACCGATCCCAATGTAATTACTGAGATTGAAACTGGAGAGGTTTCAACCACCACCACTTTAACTGGACTGACAAATGGAACTTTATATACTTTCATGGTTAGCGCATGGAATGATAGTGGATTCGGATCGGAGTCATCGTCAGCAACCGCAACACCTAACATACCTACCCCTACCGGATTTACAGCATCTTCAGGAGAAGATGGTCAAGTTACGCTCGACTGGACAGCTCCATCATTGGTTACTGTTACCCGCTATGAGTATAATCAAAACGGTGGGACTTCTTGGACATCTACAGGGACTACCACGAGCGCTACTGTAACTGGACTGACAAATGGAACTCAGTATACGTTTAGTGTTAGGGTTGTGAGTGCGAATGGAAATGGAACGGCATCTTCTTCAGAAACAGCGACACCTACCATAGTCGCACCCACAGGACTTACAGCACCTTCAGGAGAAGATGGTCAAGTTACGCTCAGCTGGACAGCCCCCTCTGTATCTACGATCACGGGTTACCAATACAAGCGGGATACTGAGAATTGGGCATCTGCTGGAACTTCTTCGCCCTATACTGTCACTGGATTGACAAACGGAGTTACATATAATTTCCGTGTTAGAGCAGTTGGGACGGGTGGAGGTGGAACGGCATCTTCTTCAGAAACAGCGACACCTACCATAGTTGCACCCACAGGGCTTACAGCAGCAGGAGGTGATGGTCAAGTCACCCTGAGTTGGACAGCCCCATCTGTATCTACGATCACGGGATACCAATACAAGAGAGATAGTGCAAGTTGGGTATCTGCTGGAACATCTTCGCCCTATATTGTCACTGGACTTGTCAATGGAGATTCATATACTTTCAAGGTCAGGGCAATAGGTGCAGGTGGAAATGGAATGGAATCTGGTTCAGCAACAGGAACGCCTACCGCACTACCACCGCCGCCGCCACCACCGCCGCCGTCAGGTCCGAATCCGCCGCCAGGTCCGAATCCGCCCGGCGATCTACCCGTCCAGTCGTCGCCAGGTCAGAATCCGCCCGTTAATCTACCTGTGGATACCAGCCCACAAACGCCACCCAAGCGCAAGATTATTATACAGGAATGTCCTGTTGGCTATCAGAGAACCGACAGGTTTGGCAGACCCACACAGCGTGTGCTTCTCTATGAAGTCAAACTACAAATGGATTTACAGAACCTTGTCTCTATCTATAAACCTGACTGGGTCGCGATCTATGTCCATCCAGACGAAGCACTTGAGAACTTGGAGGGATGGAAACTACAGGTCGCAGTCCCCTATAATCACCATAGAGATTATCTACTCACAGCGGAGAACTCCGTTGTTGTTGACGCAAACATTGAAGGGGTAGAAGGTGGCTTTGCATTCATAGAAAGCCCAGAGGAGGATCCGTTCCCGATGGTAGGCATGGGATTCACGGGAGCAACCGTTCCAGGCTTTGATTATCGTCTCTATGATGACACGGGTCGCAAGATAGACTTTGGCATCGCCTGCTACAAGCAAGGTGGTATTTTCCAAGCACTCAAGGAGATGGAGGATCCAAGAGTTTTACGGAACGTGCTGCTTGAGAGTCTCGACTGGGATGCGGCGACCTACATTAGAAGTGAGTGGACGGTTCCGACACCCGCACCTGCTGCGCCGTCTCTCGTCAAAAAGACCGTCGTTGGTACATGGGCGAATCTGAAAAAACAATAGTCAGAGATGTACCACGGATACGACTCGAGGCGTGATGGTAAATCGGGTTTCCACCGAATGCTATCACGCCTCTTTTTTTCCCAGGCAGTTGATTCCTGAGATTCTGAAAAAATAAGTGCAATTCGACAAGGCATACTACTGTAGAAAAAAGGTTGGCATATTTTTTACAGAACATGATATAATACCCTAAAATCTTCACACTTGAGGTGACACTTATACTGCGAGAAACACAAGACCTGACTTCTCAACACCAAGAACTTTACGACTTTTTACAGGAACAGATTGAACATTTTCCCGACCGAAGTATACGACGGTTGTTCCAAAACAAATTAAATGTTGAGGCGTTAGTCAAAATGATTGAACCCGATCTCGCCACACTCATCGATTTTGATGCCCTCGTGCCCGCGAGTAGTACTTTTATATCAGAGACACTTCGCGAACAGCAAGCAGACCTCCTCTTTAGTGTCCCATTCAGGAGCCGAGACACAAGTGAGACCCTGTTTATCCATATCTTGATAGAACATCAATCCACGGTGGATGAGATGATGGGGTTTCGGGTGCTGTTTTACATGATGCTGATCTGGGACAGATATCGTCGGGAATGGGAAAATCAAAATGCTCCGAAAAACAAGCGTAAACTTCCACCGATTTTACCGATAGTGTTTTATACTGGAGATCGCCACTGGGAAACCCCATTGGCACTTGAGGCGGTGATGGACATTCCGGCAGAGTTGTCTCGTTTCGTGCCGCGATTCGGAACGCTATTTTTAGGTGTAAAATCAGCAGATGTAGAGACATTGACAGGGAAAGGGAGCTTGTTGGGTTGGTTGCTGCGTGTACTTCAAAATGAGAATAGTGACAAGGAGTCGTTAAGTTGTGCATTAGTTGAAGCGGTATCGTTCCTTGAAAGTCTTGACGCGTCCGAGGCGTTGCAAAAGCGTGAGGCGTTAGTCTATTTGCTGATGCTGATCTTCCACCGGCGTCCTGTGGATGAACGAGAGGAATTGGTCCGTTTGGTAGAAGAACGAACATCTGATAAGGAGATTTCTACGATGGCAGAAACGACAGCAGAATTCCTACTTGCACGAGGTATTGAGCGTGGGGCGCGGGAAACCACTATTGAAAACATATTATCAGTTCTCACCGCACGGTTCCCGAGTGCCGATGTCAACACCCTAAAACCCGTACTTGAAGCGATTGCCGATCTGAACCGTCTGAAGCAGTTGCTCCTAAATGCTTCATTAGCAAATAGTTTTCAGGCATTCCAACACGAACTATAGTAGTTTAGACACTTTTTCAGACATGGCACTCCGCTGGCGTGCAAGAATCGCATTGGATGCTATCTATAGACATATTGCCCCGGAGTATGAATTTAAGAAAGTTTCTAAAGGAACAACCCGAGGTGTGGCAAGGAATGGATTTGGTCTATTCCCAGACCAAATCCCACAACCGCACCGGATCTCACCAAAAACCTCTTAGAAAATCCGCGCCATCCGGGTCATCCGTGAAAATCCGCGATTCAGACAACAGAAACCGCTATCATCTTATGAATGTCCTGTAGGCTGGCAGAGAACTGACAGATTTGGTGGACGCACACAGCGAGCACTTCTCTATGAAGTCAAGCTACAAATGGATTTACAGAACCGTGTCTCTATCTATAAACCTAACTATGTTGCCATCTATGTGCACCCAGACGAAGCACTTGAGAACTTGGACGGATGGAAACTACAAGTCGCAGTCCCCTATAATCACCATCGGGATTACCTCCTCACAGCAGAGAACGCCGTTGTCGTTGACGCAAACATTGAAGGCGTAGAAGGTGGGTTTGCCTTCATAGCAAACCCGGAAGAGGCACCCTTCCCGATGATAGGAATGGGCTTCACGGGGGCAACCGTTCCAGGCTTTGATTATCGGCTCTATGATGACACGGGTCGCAAGATAGACTTTGGCATCGCCTGCTACAAGCAAGGTGGTATTTTCCAAGCACTCAAGGAGATGGAGGATCCAAGAGTTTTACGGAACGTGCTGCTTGAGACGCTCGACTGGGATGCGGCGACCTACATTAGAAGTGAGTGGACAGTTCCGACACCCGCACCTGCTGCACCTTCGCAGGTAAAAGGGAATATCGTTGGCACATGGGCAAATCTGAAAAAACAATAGGAGGAGCTGCGCTACAGGTACCCAGGACTATTTAGTTTTCGATTCCGATAATGATTGTTCAAAACTTTACGGAGGAAACTACCATGCCAAATAGCCACAATAACTTTCATGCCTCTGGAAGTTTATAGACACCCCACTTGACCTTTATAATCACACCTGCCTCTACAAGACGCGTGAGTTCTGTATTTATGGATTTTGGATTTCCTTGAATCGCCGCCACGAATTCCGATGTTCTTTTCTCACCATCGGCGAGAAGTGCGAGAATTTGCTCGCGGAAAGTGACACGTGGCCTCCCCCTCAGCCTTTGCAACACTCGGTTCGCCTTCCTTTGGGAACATCCCAGAACCCGCTCTACCTCTTTTCTGCTGGATTTAACCGTCAGATTGTCGCGTTCCGTCTCAAATCGTTGACGTATCGCTATCACCTCAGCGAGTTTGTCCAATCCACCAGCGACATCAAAGTCTTCCCAGTCAAAAAGGAGCGTTTCAGGTCTATCGGTGATCTCAGGAATTCGCAACCCCGTAAGCAACATAACCTTCTTGTGTGCCAAACGGTCCAACTGAGCCAACTCTATAATCTTTGTGAATATACGGGTGACCTCTTTTTCATCAACACTCCGGACGCGCGCGTCTTTGTAACGGTAGGGTCTCGGTTCTATTTCATAAGAGAGGGGTTCCTCGTCGTTTCCAAACAGGATCTGTGTGCGGTTCAAAATGCGGCGTGCTCCCGTTTCCGGCATGCCAACCATCCAGATAACCTCTGCTTCTTGAAGGGCGGTTTCCAATCCTTCCGCCTCTTGAAAACTCGTCAAGAAACAGACGTTCCCATTTTTCGCGATATGCTTCAACTGCTCAATTGCATAGGCATGGGTGATAATCCCATGCTTAATATTTGGATCCCTTTCGATTTCGGCTTGAATTCTGGAAAAAATGTGCAGTCCTGTTTCAGACATCGCCATAATGTCCCAGGTGTTGCTGAAGTCTAAAATTGTCTCCCGTGGATAGATACCGGTCCGAATCTGAAAAACGCGGTTTCCGGGAACCCACGCCATCGGTTGCGTGCGAAGGATCTCAATTTCCTCATCCAAGAATGCTCGACGTAAATGTTCAGTGTAGAGAGCCGGGGTATTTACGAAAAGGTATCGGACGCTCGGATGCAGCACGGGCGGCACCCGGAACTGTAGGACTTCGTCCTTCCATCGCATCGGTGCATCAGCGTCCCGCGTATAATGGGCAAAGAAACGTTTGAGTTGATGCCAAAACGTCCAGCTTGGATCCGTATAAACCACTGGGGACGTTTGAATGTTTTCAACAGGTGCCGCATCAACGTGGCACATCTGTTGGATAATCTCTTCTTCCAGCCATTCAAACGTCTCGAGCACTGCTCGGACCCGTCTGATAGCGTCTCCATGGACTTTATCTCTGATTTCTACTGCATTCAGTAGCGCCAGCGCAAAGTTGCCTAAGGCGTTGCCTTGCCAATTGGCAATCCATGCCTTCAGTGTGGTTCTGGAGAGTTTGCATCTCAGAAAGAATTGATCCTCTCTGAAGATATTGAAAATACAGAGGGGTTGTGTTCCTTCGCGCGTTTCGAGAAGTTGTTCCACTATTTTTGCGTAGTGTGGGTCCGAAAACAGGTCAGAATTCCGAATATCTTTTACCTGATTCGAGAGATGCATCCGATCCTGCCCTTGTGCCACCGATCCCACACCTCGGTTTTGAAGAAATCGCGATGCTGCTGCCGCAAGATCACCACTCGGCACCTTTAAACAGATTGCCTTATTCCTACCCGGAACAGATGCGACTTCAGGGTCTGTCTCTGCGTCTGTTTCGGTAGTAAATCCAAGCACACGCACATTCCTATCGAAAGCACGCTGCACCTGAACGCGAAGATCTTCTGGCGTTTCGGACATCTTTTTTGTCGGTTTCGACGTGTGTAAGACGGGAGATGGACGTTTGAGTGCCAACGGACTGAGTGTCCCTTCCCGAACTGCAAGCACCTGATCATCTTCTATAGGGAGTCCTATCTTGGGAGTGGGGGGTAGGATGCCGGTATCCTTCCAAATATCTGTGATGAGCGTTGCCGCCATGGGGAGACCCGTATCAGCGGTAGACGCACAGAGCCACACGCCATCTTCATTCTCCCATAAGGATACCTCTGTGGTGCCAATGTCATCACCGTATTGCCGCCAATAGTGAAATCCATCTGCTTCTCTGACATAAGAAAATCCACGCTTGAAAAACGCCTCTTTGGCGAGATCAAGCGGACCCGATCCGAGAGAGTACGGCGCGTCCGGGATGCGCCACGTGTGTTGTAAACTTTGGAAAACCGGTTTGTGCAGCTTCGCGCGAAGGGGATCGATAAGTGCAAAGAGAACTTCTTCAGAAATCAGAGGCGGATCTAACAGATTTCCAAGCAGGATCTCATAACGCGCATCCCAGCAACTGTGTCCTTTCTCGCCCAAAATTTCAAGATATACATCGTATTCGCTGGGTTTCTCAGCTGAGGGTGTCTCCTTATAGATATAGAACCGTGCCTCTTTGGTGTTCGGGTGCAGGTACCCCCGTATCCTGCAAGAGAAGCGCAATCCACCTGACTTTGACAGCGTCAACAATGGGTTCGCAACGGCACTCACAAGTGCTTGAACGCACGCAAGAACGGCATCAGGCGCAGCACAGATGGCTTCGTATGTAAACTCGATGTCATGCCAGAGTGCTTCACGGCGTGCGGAGGGAATACCTGTATACACATGAATCCCCCACGACCTGCGCCATTGGGTGATCTCCCAATCTATCGCCTCTTGACGTTTCAAGAACCGTTCCCCCCCAAAAGACCGCGGGGGATGGTCACTTCCAGGGGCGCGCCCGATCGGCATAAAGGAAATGCCCGCCGCTTCCAAATCCTGTAGCATCACAGGGTACCTGTGCGCACAATGGACTGTGAAATGGTAAGGAAGTCCTTTGTAAATCAGAGGTCTTACGGTTGTCTTCCGTTGCTTAAAGGGTTTCTCGTGCCGTTGGTGGCAGCGTGCAACAATATTTTGCAAAACATCGGTTGTCATCGACCTACTTCCCTATTCGGTTTTGTTGTACCACAAACTTTATGAAGTTTAATAAAATGTTTGGGTAATTCTATGTTTCCCCAGACCCGGTAGGTGCGGTTTCCTAACCGCACCCATAACTATCAATTTTAGAAAGAACACATCGTCGGACCCCAGACCCCGTAGGTGCGGAATGTAATACAAGGAACGGATTTAGTCTAACCCCAGACTAAATCCCCCAACCGCACCGGGTTTTACACAGAAACCTTCAAAACCCTCTTGAATCCCGTAGGGATGGTATCTCTGTAGAAAACACGACCTCACAGACCTAAGCCCCGTAGGGGCGGCATTTGTGGAACACCATAAGGGTCAATTTTAGAAAAAACGCGTCATAGCATTGTAGGTTGGGTTGAGCGGAGCCGAGAAAAATGGTATGGACACCCCAAGCACATTTTACCACTCCATACGGTTCTATCAATCAAGAAGATAGCGAAACCCAACGCAAACCTACTGCCATGTTTCCAGCACTTGACGCAAAGAATGTTGGGTTTCGCTGGGTTTCTCTATGCATACGCGGGTCTATGAGGTTTGATATATGTTGAAATATCTCCCTTTGATTTTTAACACCGCTCAACCCAACCTACGGGACTCCGGACACACTAAATTGACACCTATGGTAAATATACTATCAAAAATCTTATTTTTCGTCAAAATTTTAAATCGACATACAACATTTCACATCTTCCCGACCCTCTATCCTTCGGGAACTCACCCAGTCCAATAGGACATTCCTGTCTCATCTTCCGCCGCCTCTGCTATGAAATATATATCCGAGATGTCTTGCAAAAAGTCGCATCAATCGCAAAGTGTTAGATAAAGTCATTATTATATTGTTATTTATAGTAAAAAATATGACATAATATAACACTCGCATAAACCTTTATAATAATTGACTTCATCGCACTTTTAATTTGATTAGTGCCAACATTTGTGATACCATATACATTAACAAATGTGAAACTTCTGACACAACGGACCACGCAAAACTTTATGAGGGTGACGATCATACCAAACGGACACATTATAGTAGAATCCGAAAATATGTTTACAGTTCGTCAGGGAACAAACCCTCACCGCTGCTGGCGAGGGAGTTTTTGCTTGGGTGTTTCCGCTAGTATCCTCGCCCTTGTGTTGGTGTATAAATAATTACAGGCTTTACTATAATATTCTTCAGAATACGGTATCAGCAATTATCGTTATGCTGGATTGTTCGCGCCCGCGCTGCTGTCTCGCACGGAGTGTCTCGTCGCGGGCTATTTTTCGTGTCGCATGACCCAACAAAACACTAATTCAATTCTAAAAACGACAAGGAGATTTAAAAATGAAAATAGTCATATCTTTCCTCATATTCATGAGCCTTTTGATAACTGAAGCCGTCGCACAGTTTGAGTATGATGCCTTTGGCGCACCTACAAATTTTAAAGCAACACCCGGTGACAGAAAAGTTACGCTGAGCTGGGGTTTTCCAAACGACGTAAACAGTGACGATATTACGAGTTATAGAGTTGACTTTTATGAAAACTCCGTTCAACAAGGACCAATTATTTTAAGTAAGACGGTCCACGGTACAGCTTTTACAGCAAATCCGTCTTGGACAAAAGAGGGCATTCTTACTAACAACGGAGACAACCTTCGTTTTAGGATACAAGCCAGGGTAAATCCACCAGGCCCTCAAAACACCAAGTTCTCAAAATGGTCCCCATGGAAATCAGGAACACCTAATATGCCTGCTCCTGCAAATTTCAAAGCAACTTTAGATGACGCAGCTATAGGTGATAGGACAGTTACGCTGAGTTGGACAGGCATACCTCAATTACCTTTTGCCACCACCAATCGTGATGTCACCGATTACGAATACAGTCAAAATGGTGGAGCAACTTGGATATCTATAGGTAGTACCAGCACGACCCATACTGTAACTGTGCAAAATGGAATTCAATATGCTTTCAGGGTCAGAGGTCGGCGTGGTTCTGAAGTACCAGGACTCCCTTCTCGGCCGGTAACAATAACACCTCTGATAGATGCACCAGGGACTCCGGGAACTCTGAACGTCCAAAGAGTTGAGGATACGGCTACTTTAACATGGAACCCCCCAAGTGACGCGGAAGAGGAACTTATTACCAGATATGAGTATAGCGATGATGGCGGATCGAATTGGAAATCTACTGACAGTGCTGACACAACATATACCGTCACCGGACTCGAAGCCGGAGAAACCTATACCTTCCTTGTCAGAGCCGTTTACGTAGATGGAACAACTTCACGCATTATCTCGCACCGAAGTAACACCTCTAACTCAGCAGTCCTCACATTCCCGAAACCGAACCGGCGGATTCTATTGGAGTGTCCTGTCGGCTGGCAGAGAACCGACGGCTTTGCGCAACCGAACCCGCGAGTCCTCATCTATGAAGTCAACTTGGAAATGGATTTACACAACCGCATATCTATCTATAAACCTAACTCTGTCGCCATCTATGTCCACCCAGACGAAGCACTTGAGAACTTGGAGGGATGGAAACTCAAAGTCGCAGTCCCCTATAATCTTCACAGAGAGTATCTGCTGACGGCAGAGAACTCCGTTGTTGTTGACGCAAACATTGAAGGCGTAGAAGGCGGCTTTGCGTTCATCGAAAACCCAGAAGAGGATCCCTTCCCGATGGTAGGAATGGGATTCACGGGGGCACTCGTTCCCGGTTTTGATTATCGTTTGTATGATGACACGGGTCGCAAGGTAGACTTTGGGATTGCCTGCTACAAGCAAGGCGGTATTTTCCAGGTGCTTAAGGAGATGGAGGATCCAAGAGTTTTACGGAACGTGCTGCTTGAGAGTCTCGACTGGGATGCGGCGACCTACATTAGAAGTGAGTGGACAGTTCCGGCACCTGCGCCTGCTGCGCCGTCTCTCGTCAAAAAGACCATCGTTGGCACATGGGCGAATCTGAAAAAACAATAATTTCGTAGCAAAAGTTTGTATCAAGATATACCGGTGAATGTTTCGACCTTCAGTTAGGTCCTGTAGGTTGGGTTGAGCGGGGTTGAAAATCAAAGGCAGATATTTCAAAATACATCAAACACAACAAACATAGCGGTAGGTTTGCGTTGGGTTTCGCTATCTCCTTGATTGATAGGGTGGTGTCGCGTGGTAAAATGTGCTTGGGGTATCCATATCATTTTTCTCGGTTCCGCTCAACCCAACCTACGATGCCATACGCTATTTTTGGTGTCGCATGACCCAACAAAACACTAATTCGATTCTAAAAACGACAAGGAGATTTAAAAATGAAACTCTTTATACCTTTACTCATACTCATGAGCCTATGGATCACTGAAACCGTCGCTCAGGTTACCCTACCTGGACCCCCTACAAATGTTTCAGCAACACCAGGGGACCGCCAAGTTACGCTGTACTTTTCACCTCCAAGCACTCTAGGCACTTACTCTAATAACTGGCGGTATAGGTACAGGTACACTGGCGCTTCCTTCTGGCGGAGTGTCAATAATGCTGAGAATTCCGAGGTACTCAGGGGAGTACAGTTCGTCAATGGAACTGAATATACAATTGAAGTTAGAGTAGTCACTGACGATGGTACCAATGATCACCCGGGACCCACCGTATTCCTAAAAGCAACACCCATGATGCCTGCCCCTACAAATTTCAGAGCAACCGCTGGAGATGGTCAAGTTACGCTGAACTGGACAACCATACCTCTATTACCTGATTTCCACACGAATCGTGATGTCACCGATTACGACTACAGTCAAAATGGTGGAGCTTGGACACCTATAGGTAGCGCCAGCACGAGCCATCTTGTAACTGGATTGGAAAATGGAAGGTCATATACTTTTAGGGTCAGGGGTCGGCGTGGTTCTGAAGTCCCAGGACGACCTTCTCGGACGGTAACTGTAACACCTTTGAGAGACGCCCCAGGGACCCCGGGAACTCTGAACGTCCAAAGGGATGAGGATACGGCTATTCTCACATGGAGTCCCCCAAGCGACACAGAAGAAGAAACGCCTATCCGATATGAGTATTCCGATGATGGCGGATCGACGTGGACATCTACAGGGAGTACCGACACCACATATACCGTAACTGGACTCGAACGCGGAGAAACCTATACCTTCCTCGTCAGAGCCGTTTACATAGATGGCGGAACTTCACGCATTATCTCACCCCGAAGTCGTTCCTCTAACTCCGCAGTCCTCACATTCCCGAAGCGGGTGATATATGAATGTCCTGTCGGCTGGCAGAGAACCGACAGGTTTGGCGGACCCACACAGCGCGTGCTGCTCTATGAAATCAAGCTACAAATGGATTTACACAACCGAATCTCTATCTATCAACCCATCCGGGTCGCTATCTATGTGCATCCAGACGAAGGGCTTGAGAACTTGGAGGGATGGAAACTACAAGTCGCAGTCCCCTATAATCACCATAGAGAGTACCTACTCACGGCAGAGAACTCCGTTGTCGTTGACGCAAACATTGAAGGCGTAGAAGGTGGGTTTGCATTCATAGAAAACCCAGAAGAGACACCCTTCCCGATGATAGGAATGGGCTTCACGGGAGCAACCGTTCCAGGCTTTGATTATCGGCTCTATGATGACACAGGTCGCAAGATAGACTTTGGCATCGCCTGCTACAAGCAAGGTGGTATTTTCCAAGCACTCAAGGAGATGGAGGATCCAAGAGTTTTACGGAACGTGCTGCTTGAGACGCTCGACTGGGATGCCGCTACCTACATCAGAAGTGAGTGGACAGTTCCGGCACCCGCACCTGCTGCCCCGTCTCTGATTAAAAAGACTATCGTTGGCACTTGGGCAGATCTCAAAAAACAATAATTAGGACTTTACCCCAAAATTGGTAGGTGCGGTTTCACAACCGAACCGGATCCCACCAAAAACCTCTTAAAAAATCCGCGCTATCCGTGTCATCCGTGAAAATCCGCGATTCAGACAACAGAAGCCGCTATCATCTT
>JAPPBX010000043.1 GCA_026702755.1 Candidatus Poribacteria bacterium
TCCGCCAAACCTGTCGGATCTGACCCACCCCACAGGACATTCATGTATAATCCGCCGCTGCGGGGGGGATAGAACGAATCTGACGAGGCGTGCCGTGCCCTCGGCATTGAGACTGATGCCTCGGACTCTGAATAAATTCGTCGGAACGAGGGCGGTGTGGTCTCCATTAATGGTAATGGATGTATGGGTGCCGCCTATAGGGGTCCATGTTTGCCCTGTATCCATGCTATACTGATACTCAAGAATGGTTTGTGGATTGATACCTGTAGGGACCTTCCAGTTGAGAGTGACGGTCGGATTTCCCTCGCGTGTGACAATAAGCGTCTTGCTTGTGATCGGGTTGTTTTCGATAAGTGGCAGTGTGCCTGCAGCGGCGGGCGGTGTCTGTGGTCCATTATTATTTGCAGGCGGTGTCTGTGGGTTAATATTTTGTGGTGTCTGTGGTGTCTGCGGCGGTGGTGTCTGCGGCGGTGGTGGCGGTGGTGGCGGCGGTGGTGGCGGTGGTGGATCTACATTGATAGTGACATCTATTGTGTCGGAACTTCTCGCTGTTGTCCCCCCGCCTTTTTCCTCGACCTTGACCTTTACACTGTAACTGTTTTTGGTCGCATAATGTAGAGCATCCTTTGTTTTCAATTGACCTGTGCTGGAAACAATACTAAATGATGTCGCATCTGTTCCTTCAAGACTATACTCCAATGTAACATTATTCTCCGTATCAGTGTCTGCATTCGCCCAATGTGTTGCAGAGATAGCGAGACCAATATTGGTGTTTATTGCTGTGCCTTCACTAACGCTGCGTGTCTCTGTGTCTGCCGAAAAGTAAAGAACATCCGTAATTACACCTGTAATATACCTGTCTATCCAGGTAGTCCCGTTGGACCCAATCCTAAATCTAATACGACAAGTATCATAATACGAATCCTCATTAACTTTTATATAAATATTATAGGTTCCATTGGTCATACCACTAACGCTATATTGACCAGTACTTGACAGGGTGTATTCACCGTTCAATGTTTCACTAAACGTGACATTAGTGGGATTAGGATTATAAAATCCAGTTGTGGGGGGACGGGTATACCCTGAAAGTGTAATCACCACTGAATTTGGAAAATTGTTACCGCGAGTGGTTGACTGCTCATTTCCTGAGGTAATAGTTACAGTCTGTGCTTCAGCTGCTTTCCCCACGAAAATAGCCAATAAGGTAGCACAAGCAAATATAAAATACAAAACTCTTGTTTTAAACATTATCTGTTCTCCTTTATTCATAACCCCAGCTGCTACCTTTATTTATAGAGTTATTTAATGCTCGTTGCGATGACAAACAAAAGCACTTTTAACTCAAAACCTTGGTCCCACACCGCAGCCCTGGGTCAATAAAGTTGAGTTCCTTGAAGTTTCTAGAGTCGATCAGGTCTGGGTAGGCGATATTACTTACGTCCGCCGCCTGTTCCTGATAATAGAAAATACATAAATATCGATTTACTCATGATTCTTTCTCCTTTCCTGCCTGACGTTGTTAGCCAAGATAACGCGCACCGAGAGAATTCCGATGCAACACAAATAGCCCGCGAGGCGCGGGTTAGATCACGCGCGTGCGGACATAAGAACAACAGACCCGCAACACCTGATGCCTCTATCTTGTGAAACAATATGCTTATTATGTGATAAGTGGGGAGGGGAATTGCTTGTAGAGAATTAAACGCAGGAGTCATCACAGGCGTAGCAACGCTGCATGCCCACTCGGGGACTTGAGTCAACCGATTGCAGACTTTATCAAGATGGAACGGAATCGCTGCGGTTCGCATGCGTGTCACCTGACGTTTACTGCTGGGACGCAGGGTTTTTTCATCACTTTCGCTTCAACACAACCGAAGTATCTATAACAAACTCGCGGGAAAAATACCGACACCTGAGATATTCGGAAACTTCATATATTCACATTTGTTAAAAAAATATAATATCATACATTTTAGTATTAGTCAAGTTAAAAATTGCGATAAAGTCAATCATTATAAGGGTTTATTCGAGTGTTGGATTCGGTCATATTTTTTGATATAAAATAACAAAATAATAATGACTTTATCTAACACTTTGCGATTGACGCGACTTTTGCAAAACTGCTCCGATACATATTTCATAGCAGATATGGAAGACTCTGGTAGGTAATGCCCGGGCAGGCACAAGACCTGAATACATGGACAGGCACAAGACCTGCCCCTACGAGGGTTTTTGAGGGATAGAAAAGAGTGGGTTTCGGGGTGGGGAAACACCGAAGCAAAAACACCCCTACGAAACTGTCGATATATTTCATAGGATTTGCCCTAAATATCGGTGATTGAAAAGTGGAAAAAAGGTTGACCACCAACGGTAAATCAGGGTATAATAGTTCCATGCGGACTGAAAAATCTTTAACGCTTCATTGGTGTCGAGTTTTCGTGATTTCCAAGAGGCATTGGAGAGGACATCAACCCGGAAACAGACGAACACATAACCCACTCCATAAACTTCCACAAGATGATAGCGGCTTCTGTTGTCTGAATCGCGGATTTTCACGGATGACACGGATGACGCGGATTTTTTAAGAGGTTTTTGGTGGGATCCGGTGCGGTTTTCTAACCGCACCAAAACCACCTTTCAATATTGATTTTTACGGAAGTAGAAATGCCCGAACCTCACCCCATTTGTTCATCCCGACGACTTGTTCTGGACGATCGTATCATTGAAGAGGTCGTTGAAGCAAAACTCACGCTTGGAGAAATCACCAAACCCTCCCAGAACCCGCTCTTTGGTGAGGACAAACCGTGGGAACCCCGTTTCGACAATGTCTATGCCAACGTTATCTATGATACGGATGATCGGCTTTACAAATGCTGGTATAATCCGTTCATTGTAGATAAGCGGGTCTGGATAAAGCGGGTAGCCAACGCGCTGTTAGTAAACCGGTCCACACGACTGGAACGGATGCCTACGTGGAATGGGAAACGAGTCAAGATTTAGCCGGTTTAAGTGGGGACGAAGTTCGGCTCAGATTTCAGTTTCACAATGCCAAGTTGTATGCCTTCCAGTTCCGGTAGGGAATGTAGATTGCCAGATTCTATTCCTGTATTTCATCTCAAATAGTCCTCTTGTTTTATGGCTTGATGTCTTGTGGTCGCGCAAACACTGATGATTAGGTTGAGAAAAATGGCGTGCTGTGATAGAATAATCCCAAACATTGCTGCTTCATATTCACTTCATAGAACGTAGAGGCATAATTGGAGTCAATACGGTTTGATGTCATTTAAATCTATCTTTATTTCGGTATTTTTGGGGACAGCTCTGATTACTGTTGTGCTAATCCTGAATGCGAGACGACCTGCAATGGAAGTAGATCAGCCAAGTGCTGATTTTGTGCGGGCGACGGGGAAATGCGCGGAGTGCCATCGCCGCGAAACGTCTGCAATTGTCCACCAATTTGAACGGAGCGAGCATGCAAAGCACGGCGTAAGTTGCTTGGATTGCCACAAAGCTGTGGAAAATCAGGAAACACAGGCACATCGGAGCTTCACTATCGCGAAGCAACTCACGGCGAAAAATTGTAGCGAGTGCCATACAACCGAGTATTCGCAGTTCCTCCGAAGCCGACACGCGGCACCGGCTTGGGCAGCGGTATTGGGTGCGAAGGATTTTACAGCGGAACAGATCGCCTTCGCTGAGAAATACCACAAAGGTGCAGTGGATCGTCCTGCGAATCCTTTAGCGATTGCAGAGGGTAAGAGTGCTATGGATGTTGGATGTTTGGGATGCCACGATATAGGTAAGCCGAATCCGGATGGTTCCATTGGGACGTGTACAGCCTGCCATGCGCGGCATTCAAGTTCGGTTGCGCTGGCGCGGGAGCCCGAAACTTGTGGGCAGTGCCACATGGGACCTGACCATTCACAGATTGAAATCTACCATGAATCCAAGCACGGCGTGCTTTACAATGCCCAAAAATCAGAAATGAATCTCAAAGCACCACCGAAAGCACTCACGACAGCAGATATGACTGTGCCTACATGTGTGACATGCCACTTGAGCGGTTTGGATGGATTAAATGTGACACACGATACAACAGAACGACTCTCGTATTGGCTATTTGCGGCGGTTTCTGAAAAGCGTCCGACTTACCAACAGGGGCAAGATGCGATGAAAGAGACGTGCTTAAAATGCCATGCGAGTTCACAGGTAGAGATTTACTATCAGGAGGCTGAAGGTGTTGTTGCTGATACCAACCGTAAAATTTCGGAAGCCGTGATGCTAATGACATCGCTACGTGAAGACGGATTGCTGACTGAAACGCCTTTTGATGAACCTATCGAATTTCTCTACTTCGATCTGTGGCACTATTACGGTCGGACAGCAAAACACGGCGCGTTCATGGGGGGTGCGGATTTTGTTCAGTGGCACGGAAATTATGAACTTTTGTTGAAGATGACGGAGTTGAAAAGAATTGCCCAAGAACTCAGAGAAAATGCTGCAAAACCATAAGGGATTGGCTGCCAGACTGCTCGACTTTTTTATTATTGCGAACCTGGCGTTTTTGGCACTTGACGTGTTTTTAGCGCACTCTGTCAACGCATTTGCACATCCCGCGGAATGGATCCCTTTCTACTTCTCGTTAGGTGCGTCCGTACTGCTCGTTCTAATACTTTTTCGGAAAAAAGGGCAGTGGAGAGAGTGGTGTCGGTTTAGCGTTGGGTGGGGTGCTGTTTGTATTGGCATCTCTGGCATGTTCTTTCATCTCGGCAGCGAATTCTTTTCTGATTTGACCCTCAAGAATCTTGTCTATACAGCACCATTTGTAGCACCGTTGGCTTTTACCGGGGTAGGGTTGCTTTTAATAATGAACGGTATGATTCGCGATACGGATTTAGAATGGGCACAATGGGTTGTGTTTATGGCGGGTTTCGGGTGGTGTGGTAATTTTATTCTCTCCGTTTTCGACCACGCGCAAAACGGGTTTTTCAATCCGTCTGAGTGGTTGCCGGTGTTTACGAGTGCTATCGCTGTCGGGTGTTTGGCAACGTTATTTTTTGTTCCTCACCAACCCACTTTTCTTAGGTTCTGTGTCATTGTTTTGGGAATCAACTTCATCGTTGGTATCGCGGGGTTCTTCTTCCATTTGGCGGTAGATCTGCAAGCCCCAGGTGTTACGCAGATAGATAAATTCCTCTATGGCGCGCCTTTGTTCGCGCCCCTTCTCTTTCCAAATCTATCGCTCCTCGCGCTCTTAGGTATCTGGAAAATTTCTACCACAAACTGAGTTCGCGGTTTAGGATGGGCGCGTTGAGATAAGGATAAACCCTGAAAAAGGAAATTTAGGGGGTTTCTTTCTGTTTTCTAAGTACTTGTCGGAGTGTTTTCAACTCCGATTTCTGGGTGACTACTGCAAGTTACAGTTCATGGACGTGCGCCCGAATCTTCTGGAATGCGTCTAAAATCAGTTGCATGTCGTCTGTATCACCTAAGAACATGGAGTGTCCGAAGCTGCAAACCTCTTCGCGGTACACCCGTTCCGCCTCTGGACAATTGAGCGTGCTGTAATCAATTGCTTGGTCTCCGAGATATTTGCGAGGTAATCCCAACTGGTCAAACAATTCCGGGTTGCCGAAGGGACCTTCGTTGTAGATAGGCTCACCGTGTGCGCCCACACCACATGAGATGCCCTCTGCGCTGAGTGCTTCCATGAACCTTCCGCGTGAAATACCCCCGAATTCCTCAGAGACGAATCGGAAATCCCAATAGTAGAAACACCAGCGTGTGACACGTTCGTCGCGTGGAATTGGGTGAAGTCCCTCTATCGCTTCCATACCTTTGGAAAGGTATGCGATATTTCGTTCACGCGTCTCTACCTGTTCTTCAAACCTTTCGAGTTGGCTTAACAGAAGCGTTGCTTGGAAGTTTGTCATCCGCATATTCAATTGCGCGAAGCTGCCTGCCTTTCCTGCGAGTTCTTCGTCATTTGTTATCACCATCCCACCTTCACCACAGGTGAGCGTTTTCCCCATCTGGAAACTGAATGCTCCGAGATGTCCGATTGAACCCATCCCTTTTCCGCGCCACTGTGAACCGTGTGCATGCGCGCAATCCTCGATCACCTTGAGATTGTGCGTTTCAGCAATCTCCATGATGGCATCCATATCTGCGGGATAGCCGCCGTTGTGTACCGGTATGATTGCCCGCGTTCGCGGTGTGATGGCTTTCTTGATCGCATCGGGCGCGATGTTATAGGTGAGTGGGTCTATGTCAACGATTACCGGCACGGCGTTGACGCAGACAGCAGATGTTCCTGTTGCTACAAATGTGAGCGCCGGAACGATGACTTCATCACCCGCGGTGACACCAGCCGCCTTTAGTGCACATTGTAACGCCACAGTGCCGTTGGCGAGTGGAATCCCGTATTTTGCGTCCTGAAACGCTGCGAATTTTTCACCGACTTCATCGACTTTCTCACGTCGGTTCCACGCGCCGCTCCGCAGGGTTTCTAAAAGTGCGTTCTCTTCGGTTTCATCAAAGATGGGCCAGTTTTTCCCTAAACTTCCTTTAACGACAGGTTCACCGCCATTGAGTGCCAACTTTGTCATGTCCGTTTCCCCCTTGTTATATGCTCCAGTATTATGGATAGTTCTGATTTTAGCAATGCGTCCTTTTTTTGTCAATTTCTTTAGCACCGTTGGGGCATAATGTTTATGGCATTTTGCTTGCAGATTTAAGCGGGATCCCTTATAGTAATCTTCAAAGACCTAAAGCACCGCGTAAATAATGAAATCAACGAATCAAACCATCACTGCAATTGAAGGCATTAAGGTAGGGCATGCTACTGACACAACTGCCCGAACAGGGTGTACTGTTGTCCTCTGCCCAGCGGGGGCAACGGCAGGCGTTGACGTGCGTGGTGCTGCACCCGGCACACGGGAAACAGAGGCACTCCGTCCAGGACGTTTAGTCCAAAAAGCACACGCCGTGCTACTGACGGGCGGAAGTGCCTTCGGCTTGGATGCTGCAGGTGGTGTTGTCCAGTATCTTGAGGAACAAAACGTTGGTTTTCCTGCAGGTCCTGTTCATGTGCCGATTGTTCCTGCGGCCGTAATTTTCGATCTGGGGATCGGGGATGCAAAGGTGCGTCCGGATCGAAAGATGGGGTATCAGGCGTGCCTGAATGCGACAGATGAACCGGTCGCAATGGGTGCCATCGGGGCAGGGACAGGTGCCACGGTTGGTAAGGCTCCGGGTGTTTCAGCTTCTCCGGGGGGTGTCGGTTCAGCGTGTGAATATCTTGATTCCGGTTTGATTGTCGCTGCTGTTGTGGTTGTGAATGCGTTGGGGAATGTTGTGCATCCAAGGACTGGTGAAATTCTCGCGGGTGGAAAGGAGAACGGTGGATTCATGGACATTACTGAACGACTTTTAGATGCCAATAATATCGTTCGTGGAACGAACACAACTATCGGTGTTGTGGCAACAAACGCTACGCTTACCTCGGCGGAAGTGAACCGGGTCGCGGAGATGGCGCACGACGGGATGGCACGCGCGATTCGTCCGTCACATACGATGTTCGATGGAGATACACTTTTTGCGCTCGCTACAGGAGCACATACTGGCAGCAGCGTGAATGCTGTCGGTATCCTCGCTGCGGAGGTTGTCGCTGAGGCAATCGTTAACGCGGTGACCGCCTAAATAGGTTTCCCTTGCATTGCTTCAGGGATATCTATGCCGAATTCATTTAATACCGTCGGGGCAATATCATATAGGCTTTTCGGAGGGACACATCCACGCTTTGCTCCGTTCTGTTTGATAATAAAGATACCCATCTCCGCGTGGTTGCAATCGTCGGGACCGGTGTCGTTCTCGTAGGTATAGATGCTGTTATATCCGACACTTCCGACGGAGCGCCAAAAGAGATTTCCGAAGTAGACGATGAGGTCCGGTGGAATGTTCCGGCATTCCCGATAAACTTCTTCGGGTTTGAAAACGCGCGTGTTGATATTATCTCCGGCTTCATCTACAATTGCTTCGAGTTGTGTTTTTAGTTCGTTGCGGACACTCTCGTAGTTTTGGGGACTGACAATTCCGTTCGGTTCTCTGCCTTCAACATTTATAAAGATTCGTCCGTAATATCCGCCTTCTCCCCACGCCTTGGTTTTTTCCCAATCCACCATATCCGGGGTCCACCGTGTAATCTCTTGCGGTTCGGTTTTGAGTGTTAGATAGCCGTGTTGCCGGAGCCATTCGTTGACGCAAATACCGCCGTCCATCCGTTTTGCGCCGTGGTCGGAGACAACCATGACAGTGGTATCCTCGTCTACGGACGCTAATGTCTCTCCGAGTTCTGCGTCGAGAACGCGATAGTAGTTCCGCATCGTCTCTGAGAACGGCGAATTCGGTTCATATTTTGGATGCGTTTTGTCCCAAAATCGCCAGAAAGCGTGGTGAAGCCGGTCAGAACCCATTTCAACCATCGTGAAGAAATCCCACTCTTTGGTCTTAATCAGATGGCGTGTGAGTTTGAAGCGTTCAGATGTCATCTTGAGGAGTTGTTGTTCCAGTTCGGCGCGTTGATCCGTTCGGAAATTTGGAATATCGATCATGTAATCGCTTGCGACCTGATCAATTTCCCGCGATAGTCGTCTTGGGAACGTCCACTGCGGGTTGCGGTCAGGCGTGAGGAAACTGGTGACCATCCATCCCGGAAATGGCTTGGCAGGGTAAGTGAGCGGTACTCCCAAAACGACCGATTTCTTCTGTGCCTGTCCCAAGAGGTCCCAGAGTGTTGGCACTTTCACGGCGTGTGCGTTTGCAATCGTCAAGGCATCGTAGGAGTAGTCTTTGCGGTTGCGAAAGCCGTAGATACCGATTTCGCCAGGATCGCGGCTGGTCATCATACACATCCACGCTGGCACGGTGATAGGTGGAATCGTACTCTCCAGTTCTCCGTACGTGCCTTCTGCCATCAAGCGATGTGTATTGGGCATATCGTCTTTGAATGCGTTAAAGACGAGTTCCGGCGCAGCACAATCCCAACCGATAATAAGGACGCGTTTTCTCATATTTTAATTATTAAATCTGCTTAAATCACGGCTTGTGATCGGTGTTAACAGGCGGTTCGTCGTTGTCAAGAAAGCGGTCAATCGTGTTTCTCGTTGCCGGGCGCGTGCGGAAATCGGCAACCCATGGTTCACGGAAGTACGCCTGCTTTTCACGCGGTAAAGCGGACAACACTTCAGGTGGAATCGGTAGACGGTGCCAATGTGTCGCGAGATGCGCATAAGCGTTTAGTACTGCGACACGCGGTGTCTCCCGTTGCCACACGGGACCGGCGTGACACAGGTTTTCCGTGAAGAAGATTGCACTGCCAGCGGGGCATTCATAGGTCATCAGGAACGGACTCCGCTCTCCGTCCTCTAATGACATGTGGTCAGGATGCATCGGGAAGTTGGATTTGTGACTACCGACGATAAAGTGTGTTCCACCATCGTTTTTGGAAATATCTGTCAGTTCAAAAACGACGCGTACCATTCCAGCGTGGATCTGTCCGTTGTTGACACGGTATCCGAAAATCGGATCTGCCTGTTGCGGTCCACCACCGTGGAGTTCACCGTGCCTCCGCCCTTTTTCGCGCCAGACAGAGTAGGAGTGCTCTAACCGGATCTCAGGTCCGATGATTTCGTGTAGGACCTCGAGGACTTTGGGATGGTCAATCAGGACGCTCGCGGGACCACCGGGTACGGCACGGTGTTCCGGTGGTAAGGATTCTTTGTCATGATGTATCCGGTCAATCTGATCAACGATTGCATCTACTTCGTCGCGTTCAAGGATCGCGGGACGCACAAGGAATCCGGTTAAGTCAAATCGAAATTTTTCTTCATCAGTCATAGGTTATCTCCTATGTTGGCTTTGTGATAATGCATAGAATACATGGATATTTCTGATTTTATCGTAAAACCAACTACAACGAACAATTATAGTAAAACCCACAATTAATTAGATATTGTAGAACGGCGAGGATACAATCCTCGCCAGCAGCGGTGTGTGGAAGGGCGAGGATATAATCCTAGCCAGCGTCGGTGAAGGTTTTCGCTTCTTATGCCCAGCGGGGTTTTCCTCCGCCGAACCGCTGCTCGCTGATGTTCCACAATTCCGATAGACCGAGTTGCCGAATGTGTTCAATTCCGGGTAGAAATGGGTCGTTTACTCGGGTTAGCCACTCTTGGAGTTCTGTCTCTAATTCTGCCCGCAGTCCTTGTGAGTCTGCATCGTCTATGAGATTGATCATCTGATATGGGTCGTTGTCGTTGTCGTAGAGGAGCCATCCCGTTTCGTCGTAATGACGTGCGTAAGTGTGGCGATGCGTTCGGACACCACGCCACTCGCGGATACCGAAGTGGAAGCCTTCACTCCCGTGTAATGGGACTCCAAGGAAGACAGATTGTGGCTCGTCAATTGTCTTGCCGAGCATCGCTTCTGAAAGGTCGATGCCTTCGACACCCTCCGGAATCGGTAGGTCGCATAAGGATAACATTGACGGCATAAAGTCGACGAGGCTGAGCAGGGTATCCCGGGTAACGCCTGCTGGGATTCTACGGGGCCAGCGGATCATAAACGGGATACGGGCAGATTCTTCCCATGGCCGTTCTTTTCTGACGTGTCCATGGCTACCGAGCATATCACCGTGATCGGACGTGTAGACGAGAATAGTATCGTCAGCGATGCCGAGTTCGTCGAGGGCAGTCATCAAGCGTGCAAGGTTTTCATCCAGAGCCGTGATATGCGCGTAGTAGCCGGAGATGTCTTTCCGTGTTGCGGGTGTATCTGTCGCGTTTGGCCGTAACTGAATCTGGTCGGGTGGATACATCTCCTTGTAACGTTCAGGGACATGTTCATAAGGATTATGCGGTGGTCCCCAGCTCATATAGAGGCAGAAGGGTTCATCGACGTGGTCGCGGCAGTATTGAATCGCCTGATCGGTCTGGAACTCTGGTTCGTAACCTTCAATCTGCATCTGATTCCCATCAGAGTCGTGGTAAGGTGCATTGAAATAGTTATGATGACAATTCCATCCGATCCAATGGTCAAAGCCGAAACGCATTTCAGGGGTGATGAACTTGTCCCGCGGCATACCGCCGAGGTGCCATTTGCCGATGTAGCCGGTTGCGTATTCTGCTTCTTTGAAGACTTCCGCAATGCCGGTTTCTGTCAATGGGAGTGGCAGATCGTTGGAAACGGCTTTGTGGTTCAACGGGTATTTGCCTGTCATGAGGCATCCACGCGCAGGCACACATATCGGGACGTTCGTGAAGGTGTTCGGAAAAAACATCCCTTCCTGTGCGAGTTGATCCATCGCAGGCGTTTGCACTTGCGGGTTGCCTGCGCATCCGACATCGCATTGACGATGCTGATCGCCGAAAACAAAAATTAGATTGGGTTTACGGGCGGTTTCCATTGCTGTTCCTTTATAAGTAAGATAGGCTGTTCTGTCTCACTGCATCCACGTATAAATTTGGCGAAGTGCTCCCTCACTCTGGGCCCACAGTGCCCTTTTCAGTGGTGAAAGGATCTTTGTGTAGCTGGCGAAATCTGTATGAACGGCGCGATACTGTTCTTTATGCGCGATTAACCCTGTGTTCTCCGGAGGCGATGCCCCGAAATCCACCCATTCATATTTTTCACGACACGCTTGTGTAATGATGTAGTGGAAAATCGCGTTGTTAGGGCGGTATTTCAAAAATTCTGGCACGGATGCCTCGCACCACAAGGTTAGGGTCCGGTTGAAATGTAGATAGAGCAATCCCGCGATCATTGTCCCGCGATATGTCGCGATAGCAAGTCTGGCGATTTTCTGCTCTAAAAGCGTTTGCATGAGTGATTGTGGCTTCGGCGTGCCTCCCAATCGTTTTACCGTTGTGAGATACATGTTGTAGAATGTGGATAACGCCTCTGGGTTGTCCGTATTCGTGACTTCTACACCCGATTTTTCCGCTTTTCGCACTGCACCTCGCACGCGTTTGTTATAGGCGTGCCAGAGCGTATCAATGTCCCCGTTTGTCTTTAAAAGATGTGTGAAGTGAGTTGTACATTCATAGCCGATTTCCGTGAGAAGATCACCGTAGATCGCGGTGTGTTCTGGTGTCAACGTCCAGCGGATCTCACACCACCCTCTTTCCATTGCTGCCGTTTCAACGGATGCTATCAACGCTTCGGGGTTTGCCTGTGATGAATCTATAAGATGGACACCGCCAAATAGGTTCCACGGCATTGAGTGCCATAAACGGATGCCCGGTATCGGCTGAAAGACGAAGGCGGGCAGCACACCTACAATTGCGTCTTCTTGCCTAATGAGTGAATAGACTGGGGTAAGTTGTCTGAACGAACTCGCTAATGCATCTCGCCACGCGAGGCTTTGGAAGGCAGTACTCCCCGGACACTGCCGAATAATGGTGTCCCACTCGTTCTGGTTTTGAGGGGTAAGGGGTTCTACCGTGTACACATGTAGATTGAAAATTATGTCGCCAATGCTGCAAACAGTGCCTTGATGTAGCCAACGGAATAGGCTAACCCGACATCGCCTTCTAATCTCGGAATATGATCGGCGTTGATACACCCGTCAAATCCGACCTTTTGGAGTTCTCGGACAATTTTGAAGGCGTTCATATCGCCATCGTCGAGGAGGACTTCCTCGAACGCACCAGCCGTTGAGAGACTTCCACGTACGTTTCGCAGGTGAACCATGAAGATGCGTCCTTTACGTCCGTAGTTGTTGATTTCGTCGAGGACAATGGTGCTACCACCCGCTTCGGCACGGGTGCCGCAACAGTAAAGGTAGCCAACGTTCCTACTGGGAAACGCATCGATGACACGATGAAAGCCGAGGCTGCCGAGCGGTGTATCCGGGTTTGGCACGTCTGATGGATGGATGGCGAGTTTAATGTCGTGGTCGTCGGCGATAGGGACGAGTGCACCGTAGACCTCGGTGAAGCGTTTCCACCATTCGTCGAGTGCTTCCATTGTGGGTGTGTCTGGCGGATTCTTGGTGGCGGCACGGCTTTCGCCGCGTGAGGTATATCCACCCCTATGGACAGAAGGATAACGCGTCATGAGATAATCAAAGGTATCTCCCCAGAAGCGTTGCCGTGCGATAGGCACACCGGCTTCGGCGAAGACCCGAAGCGCATTACATGTGTTCTCCAGTTCCTTTTCACCATCGGGTTGTCCCGTCATGAACTTCTCTGTGATATTCGGAAGCGTTACGCGGTTGATGTCGAGTCCCCATGAACGGATCTGTTTCTTGATTTTCAGTACTTCGTCTAAATCGGGGTAACCCTGTTCACTAACGCCGGGGAAAGCACCGCCGTTTCCGAAGTCAATGCAGTCGGCACCGAGTTGTGTAACCTGTTTTAGGTAACTATCTGAAAGTCCACCATCCCAGACTGAAATCCTCATATTTTTAATTTTCCTTTTTTTAATTTTCCTTGCGGTTCGTTCAGAGAGGTTAAGCGTTCATATCCGCCCACCGTATAGCTGAAGAAATCCGCAGAAATCCGCAGAAACACCCAAGCAATACGCAGAAATACCCAAGCAAAAACACCCCAAGCAAAAACCCCTCCATTACATTTCGGACTTGCGATCTTTGGCTAACTTTCTACTTTTCCTTGTGGTTCAATGAAGGGGGTTAGGCATTAACATTTATCTCCGCTTGTTATCAAAGAGGTAACGGAACAGATTGTCCACTCTCTACGGATTGGTATGCGGCAAGTGCGATTTCGACTGCGGCGCGCCCGTCTAATCCTGTGATCGGCGGTGGTGTATCGTTACGGATCGCCTCCACGAAGACGCGGATCTCTTCTTGAACCGGTGGGGGTACCGTAATATCTGCGATTTTAATCTGTCGTCCTTCACCCTCAAAGGGTTTTATCTGGATAGTTGCGTCGCCACCCCAGGTCTGTGGGAAGTAGATGGAACCGCCTTCACAATCGACACGTCCACCGTATCCACCAACGGCAGACACATGACTGGAATGGAGCAAACCGACTGCACCGTTTACAAAATTCAAAGAAGCAAGAACGACATCTGGATAGTCGCTCTTATCTGGTCCGTATTGTCCACCAGCACCATAGACAGCGGTGACATCCCCACAGGTCCAGCGCATAAAGTCGATTTCGTGTGCGTTGATTTCCATGAGGGTCCCACCGGATTTCGCACGTTCTAATCGCCATGGGGTATGACTATACCCACTGCTCCAAGGTCCACCGATACGATGCACCATCATACAAGCGGGCGCGCCGAGTTCACCGCTTTGCACGATCTCGCGGACTTTGGAGTGCGTCGCGTGATAACGACACACCAAACCGATAGTAAGTTTTACATCGTTTTTCTCGGCGGCAGCAATCATCGCATCGCAATCGGACAGCGTCGGTGCCATTGGTTTTTCGGAAAAAACGTGTTTGCCTGCGTTTGCTGCATCGACTGCCATGGGTGAATGCATAAACGGCGGTGACGCTATCAGGACTGCTTGAATCCGATCGTCGGCAAGTAGTTCATGGTAATCCGACGTGTAAGATGCATCAAGGTCTGTGGCAAGTTTTTCTGCCAGTGCGTCTTGCACATCGCTGACGCAGATGACTTCTATCCCTTCAACGGCGTGTGCGCCATTCGCGAGGCTTCTGCCCATGCCGCCGCATCCGATAACACCAACTCCTATCGTTTCCATAATTTATCTCTCCGTTTAATTACGGTGGATTTGTAATTACGTATACACCTTCGATCAGAAACCAATCTCTAACTTATCTTATCAGGAAGGGATTTGGAAACCTCGCTAATGATGCACCTACTAATAAATATCTACGTGTTTCTAAGGTTATCAAAAAATTCCTCTGGCGGGAGTAAATGTTCAATGAGCATCTGTTGAATTCCTTCTGTGTCGAGTGGTGCTATGCTATGAAAATTATATTTACCAGCTGCCACCGTATCAGTTACGATCTCCTGTGAAGGTGGCGTAGCAATTAACACCACATGAACCCGGTCATCTGAGAGCAATTCATGATAATCCGATGTCCATGACACATTGAGGTCTGCTGCAAGTTTTTCAGCCAGTGCTTCTTGCGAGTCGCTAACGTAGATAACCTCTAAGCCTTCAACAGCATGCGCACTGATGGCAAGGTGTCTCCCCATATCGTCGCACCCAATAACACCAATTCCAATCGTTTCCATTTTTTTACTTTTCCTTGCGGTTCGTTTGGACGGGTTTAGGGAAAACGCTCCTGTACATATATTCAGAAAAAATTATCTTCGTCTGGCTTTGATGTGACCCCACGTAGTGCTTAAATGGTTCACAGAGGGGCTGACATCGAGCCCTGTGGCTTTCATATTGTTTTGAACCTCTGCTGCACTCAAGACGCGGTCATAGATACGGAATTCGTCGATATACCCCTGAATTGTATCGCAATCACACCCATCTGAACGGTCTCCAATACCGAGGAAAAGCCCACCTTTTGGGATTTTACCACCCTTCATGGCGTACCTCTTTTCCTGCTTTCCATTCACATAGTAGTGAACCGTTTCACCGTCATAAGTGCCGGCAAGGTGCAGCCACTCTTCAAGCGGAATATCTTCCAGTACATTGTCTTTCGCTGCTTGGGTTGATTGACCACCGGCTCTGATGAAGAAGCCGTGTTGGTTATCATCATCGTCGTAGTAAAGGCTCGCGACTGCGGTGTTTGCTGGCATATCGTCGAGTGAGATAATCCGATTCCAACTGTCATCGAGGGCGTTGATGTAGACCCAGCATTCCAAAGTGATCTCATCCCAATCACGGTCAATTTTCGGTGGGTTTGAATCTTCAACGAGGAGGCGGTCAACACTGCCATCGAAAAGGATGCACTCGCCGACTTGGCAGTCAGAAGCAGGTGCAAGTTCGGGGTCCCCCTTAACAGCGGCAGCGAGCCCTGAAAAGATATCTACTGCCTCTTTTTTAATTTTTACTGTGTCTTTGTCGAAAGACCAATAAGCGACTAAACCATTTTCAACTGCACCGGTGATTGCATCGGCTGGCGGCGCGTTCCATAAGAGAAGCGCGAGAAGGAGAAAGGCGAATGCGCATTTGGCATTCGCAAAGACTGTGAAGCACTGTGAATTTTTCACAAAATGTCTATCCTGAAAACGAGCACCGCTTTTTAGATACATGATTCACTCCTTCCACCTGTTAAAGTGGTATCAGATCGTTGAGGCATGAATGCCACGACCTATAATTTCAGTTTGTTTGAGCACCTATATACGAATGCGTTGCATCCCATCGCGTTCCAGTGACAGAAATAGAGCGTTTAGAACATGTCCCGCATTGCACGTTCTCGGCGATCAGCATCTCGACGTTCCCGTTCCTCATCGGTCATTTGATCGTGTTGTACAGCCGTAATGGGGCGATATTCAGCGACCTCACTCTTCCGCTTGAACACCCGGAAGAAGTCGAAGCGGGTTAAGGTTGGTGGGATGTTTCCGGGACACAGCGCGTGTACGCCAACATGTACTGAATTTCCCATGCCGACATTCGTTTGTCCGCAGCTTCTCCATTGGATGCCGTCATCACTGGCGAAAGACGAGAATTGGTTCCCTCTGCGTTCCAGACGTAAGAAGAGTTCTCGCACATTTCTGAGTCCACTACTGCGTCCACGCAAATTGAAGGAGCGTCCAACATGGCGTTCAAATCGGACATCACCTCTAAAGGCATGCGGTCCTGAGGTTTTCTCTAAACGGAGGAACCTGTTTGGATTTTTCCATACCAGTAAACCTCCGTGCTCTTTCAATTGTGGCGAGATTCGCATGCGAGTTTCGATGGCGAAATCACCTACTATTTCCATGAGGAGCCGTGGTGCACTCATATCACCACTTCTACCGTCTGGACCGTGCCACAGGTCTTGTCCGGGTTCAGTCCGCATTTCGAGATAGCCTTGGCGTTCTGACCATGCGCCGCCACCTTTCGGATCTTCCCATCGCCATTCTGGACGCATATTGTTTCCAATGAATTCATCTTCAAAAACCATCTCCGTGAACTCGCCAGAGGATGCCCATCCTTCAATCTTAATGGCGGAGATAGAATCCCCGAAGTTTTGCGGGAGTAAATGGAGGTTCGGCAGTTCCTTTTTATATTCCGAGGGTTCCATACGGATCGGTAAGGGTGCCCCTTCAAAGTCGGGGTGTTCATAGAAAACGACTTCCGCGCCATCTCGTGGGAAATCGGGACCTTTAAAGATACGAATTGAGGATATCCGGTCTTCAAACCAAGTTCCGCCTTGAGCATCGCGTAGGTTGGCAATATCACGTAGGATTGTGATTTTTCTGCCTCGGAATTCGACGTGTTCATAGCAATCCACAATCAGCGGAATCGTTCCCCACTCGGGTCCAACGACTTCCAATGTGGAGCCGAAGTTAATGGAGGAGATTCTGTCCGCAAAATTGTAGGAGGTATCGTGCAAGTTCGGGTAAAATCCGGGACCGAGTGCCAACTTTTTACCGCGGTAGTTAACGTGCTGGTAAAAGATGGCTTTATAGTTCGGATTTGACGAGAAGTTTGGCCCCTTATAGATACGAACAGAAGATATATTGTCTTGAAATCCAATAGTGCGCGTATGCTGAACAGGTTCTACAACATATCCCATTCTGCCGCGGAAGTTTGTATGTTGGAACACCTCAACAATAAGACGCGGTATGACGATTGGCATTTTTTATCTCCATTTTTTTTAGTTATCAGTTATCGGTTGTCAGTCTTTCAGTAAAAGAGCATTTCATTTCAATGAGGTTCTTTCTTTCCGAGGTTTCCGAAATCTTGTTTATGTTTCACTGAACGTTGCTTCGTAGATTTGAGCATATCCACTTCGATCCGATGTAAATACGATATGTTGTCCGTCTGGACTGAACGATGGATGCGGATGTGTATGCTGAGGCGCGTAGACGTGAACCGGACCCCCAGCATACGGGAAGGGGCCGTTCCAATGCGCACCGATAGATGAAGCATTAGGATAACAGAGGGTTTGTGGTTCACCAATGCCGTCACGCGGATCGAAAGTTTGGATGCCAATGTCTGGGAAGTTGGTATCTGCTACCATGCGCGTTCCAGCAGGATTGCAAATGGCGTGCCATGCGTTGAACGTTGTCACCTGTCGAATTACACCTGTATCGGCGTTGACGCATCTCATACCTCGGGGCCAGTCAACGAAAGCGAGTTCGCGCGTCCCAGGAATCCATGTTTCATGTGTGATCCATTCATTCTTTTCAATATTCTGAGCGTAAAGGCGACGGTTCCCGCTTCCATCGCGATGAATTACCCATACCCGATCGGTGAGCGGACCCGCATAGTAGAGCAGGTTAGAATCATCAGGACAAAATTGAAGGTGTCCGATGCTGTCTCTTTGTAAGATAATATCGTGTTTGCCGGTGTCTGTATCTACAATAGCGAGTGCTGCTTCTTTACCGATGTCTCCGTTCGTTGCTTGGGAGGGGTAGTTAAATCTGACTGCCCACCACCGGTCATCATGGCTGACGGATGTTGTCCCCATAGCGGCAGCGACCATCCCCTTTTCTTTCATCGCTGTGGCAGCCCGTTTAACAGCAAGTTTTGACTTGCAAGTTTCGTCAAAATTAACGAGTTCTCGTTCCTCCAGTGTCTCCAGATCGAGTCGCCAACCGCTTGTGCCAGCAGTGAAGAAAACCGCTTTTCCGTCTCGCGAGGGATGCACAGACCACTCTTCAATATCTGGTCTGTCTGTTAATTGACGCAGTTCATTTGTGGCGCGTTCTTCCGCGAATATCTGTGCGGTGCCGGTTCGGTACGAGATAAAAATCAACCGCTGCATGGCGTTGTCATACGCGGGTATGATGAAAAAGGGATGGTGGTGCAGGGCAGACGCGGTCGTCACCTGCCGGATTTGCGTGCCAGTGCATCGATCGTAAAAAGTCCGAGATTCAGGACCGTAAACCGTGCCTTTCGCCATACGTGTATTCCTATTTGCTTTGTGCTTCAGTCTCCGTGTTTGGACGTTCAAACAATTGCCTTGCTAAACGCTTTTTACGTAGCCAATCAATGCAGCAATGCGTCGCTATTACATGAATCCAACTCTCAAAACCCTGCGGTTCCTTCAACATATCCAACTTCTGGTGGACTTTCAGGAAAATGTCTTCCGTAATCTCTTCAGCGATACGAGCATCTCCGGTTTTACGCAATGTGAGTTCATGAATCGGTGCTTGATATTTCTCCACAATTAAGCAGAACGCACTATCATCGCCTCCGAGGACGCGGTGAATAAGTTCAACATCATCGTTTTTCATGGATCACCTCTGATAAGGTCGGCGGGCACAGTGACCCGCCGAAGCAGTATTTGAGTTTCTTATTCTTCAAAGGCAGCATCGAATGCTACAGCAGAAGGTTCAAAATCGTAGCCCTTGACGGCGGCACAGGATTCACGGGCACCGTGTTCTCTGTCCATACCGCTGTCCTCCCATTCGATAGAAAGCGGACCGTCATATTCCATATTGTTCAGTGCCCGGATGATCTCTTCAAAGTTGATATTACCACGACCGATGGATCGGAAATCCCAATTTCTTCGGGCATCGCCGAAGTTCAGATGTCCGCCGAACACACCAGATAACCTCGGCGTGTCTGCCCACCAGACATCCTTCATGTGGACGTGATAAATTCGGTCGCTCAACCGTTCAAGGAAGGCGACGTAGTCAACCCCTTGGTAACCGAGGTGACTTGGATCGTAGTTAAATCCGAATGCCTCTCTGCCGTCGACCGCCTCAATTGCGCGTTCTGCAGTGACAATGTCAAAAGCGATTTCGGTCGGATGGACTTCAAGTCCGAACTTGACACCCACCTCATCAAAGACATCGAAAATCGGGTTCCAACGGTTCGCAAAGTCTTCAAAACCGGCATCAATTTGCCCTGGATCGTTCGGGGGGAAAGAGTAGAGAAGATGCCATATAGAGCTGCCCGTGAAACCGTTAACAACATTCACGCCGAGTTTTGCGGCAGCGCGAGCAGTGTTTTTCATTTCCTCAGCGGCACGTTCTTGAACGCCTGCGGGATCGCCATCGCCCCAAATAGCCTCTGACAAAATGCCTTGATGCCGACTGTCGATGTTATCGCAGACGGCTTGTCCGACGAGGTGGTTGCTGATTGACCAGACCTTTAGTCCGTATTTCGCGAGGAGGTCGTGTCTGCCTTGGCAGTAGTTGTCGTCTGCAAGTGCTTTATCCACTTCAAAGTGGTCACCCCAGCAGGCGAGTTCTAAGCCGTCATAGCCCCATCCGCTCGCTTTTTCTGCTAACTCTTCTAACGTTAAATCTGCCCATTGGCCTGTAAAGAGTGTTACAGGTCTTGCCATAATAGTGTTGCTCCTTCGTATTTTTATTTTCCTTGCGGTTCGTTTAGGAGGGTTTCGTAAGAACGCTCCTAATATCCCAACTTAGGCGTAATTTCTGGTTTCCAAGTGCTGTTTTAGCGAGTCAAAAAGGTAGTCCAGTTTTTACAATCCTAAATTGTGCTGTGAAAGCAGAGTGCCTGGAGAAAAGTTAAGATTAGCTGCGTGCTTTCAAGCGTTCGATCTCTTCTCGGAGTTCTGCGAGTTCTGCCTCAGCTCTCTGGCGTGCAGCGGCTTCTTCATCAGCGCGTGCGGATGCTGACTCCGCGGGTGTCTGCAACCAAGCATCCGCAACTGGATCATAGATATCTAAACCGACATCACCCACATAGAAATCTAAACCGAGCGCAGCGGAGTGCAGACCCCCATCTGGATCTGCCGAAATTGGGACGTACAAACCATCAACCAAAGTGAAGCCCATTATAGGCGAGGGTAAATATAGACCCTCGGCATCATACAAAAAATAGTCTTGGATTCCCAATGAAGCGTAGAGTTCCATCTTGCGCCCCAAGTCGTTGCGATAGGTACCTTTGCTGGAGAACTCCATCGCGAAGTCAGGGACCTTCCCCTCCTTCCAGACAAGATAACTCCGCCGAGGTTTCTTACCTAAGCCGAAAGCGACCAGGACATCCGGTGAAACCGATTGACGTGGGTCTCCCTCGACATAATACATGAGTATATCGCCAGAAACATAAACTTCCAGTCTTTCTTCAAAATGTGCGTCAAGGGCTTGTAACGTCCGCGTAAGGATACGTCTGTGAGTGTCGCTAACCGCCATAGGTTTTCCATCCGAGTCAGGATAAAGTTCATCGTCCTCTGTAGGGGCGTAAGGGATATGCGTCCCTTCTTTATAGGTATCCATTGGGGTGCCTCCCATTTTCGTGAGATGCCTGAATACACGGGCGTTTTGTTCTATGTTGCCTTACGAAAAGATTATGCCGGTGGCGTGTAGCTTGCATCAATCCATGCACGCTGTTTGCCGCTTTCTACGGCAGCGTTAATAAAATGTACGCCGCGGGCACCGTCTTGAACGGTCGGGAAATCGGTATCAAATTCAGCAGGGCCCTCGCCTGCGATTTTCGCTGCCATCGTGCGTGCGGCGTTCACATAGATATTTGCGAATGCTTCAATAAATGCCTCTGGGTGTCCAAAGGGTATCCGTGAGTTGTGCTGGACGATCTCCGATAGATAGTCGTTACCGCGTTTGTAAACCTGTTCGGGACCGTCCGGGAAACGGACGTAGAGATAGTTCGGGTTCTCCTGATGCCATTCCAGTGAAGCCTCAGTGCCGTAGACGCGAATGCGTAGATTGTTTTCTTCACCGACCGAGATTTGTGATGCATACAGAACGCCGCGGACACCGTTTTCATAGTGCACCAGTAGATTGCCGTCATCTTCTAACAAGCGTCCCTCTACAAAAGTGGTCATGTCTGCACAGATTTCTTCGATGTCCAATCCCGTGATGTAGTGTGCCAAATTCTCGGCGTGGGAACCGATGTCTCCGATACATGAAGATGCACCCGCTTGTTTGGGGTCTGTGCGCCAGACAGCTTGTTTCGCGCCTTCGTTTTCTAAGAATGTGGCGAGCCAGCCCTGGGGGTATTCTACGACGATCTTGCGAAGCACTCCGAGTTTCCCCTCTTTCACGAGTTCACGCGCCTGCTTTACCATCGGATAACCTGTGTAGTTGTGTGTCAGTGCAAAGATGGCATCGTGCTGTTTGACGAGGCTGCAGAGGGATTCAGCATCAGCAACCGTTGTGGTCATCGGCTTGTCACAGACGACATGGAACCCGGCTTCAATGAAGGTTTTGGCGACATCGAAATGGACGTGGTTTGGTGTTACGATTGAGACGAAATCAATGCGTTCGCCTTCGGGCAGTTGGCTCTCTTTTTCTGCCATTTCGTGGTAAGAGCCGTAGACTCGGTCTGCGTCAAGGAAGAGTTCAGCACCTTGTTGCTTAGATTTTTCGGGTGATGATGAGAACGCGCCAGCGACGAGGTCGATTTCCCCGTCGAGTGCCGCGGCTTTCCGATGGACGGCACCGATGAACGCATCCGGTCCGCCGCCTACCATGCCGTAACGGATTTTTCTGTTTAGTGGCATCTTGCGTATTTTCTCCTTTGCTTTGTAATCTGGGCGTGCAAGTTTCGCCCTACCGTGATATTTTGATTCCACTATACATTATCCCATATTTGGGTACTTTTTTCAAGATTTTTTGGGATGCGTAAATATTCAGTCAAAATTTAGGGGTGCGGGGTGCTATTTGAGTGGGACGTTATTTTCTGTCAGAATCGCGGAGGGTGCGGATGGCACGGATGACGCGGATTATTGTCAGAATCGCGGATTTTCACGGATGACACGGATTTCGCGGATTGATACTCTGTAACATCAAGTGATCTGCTAAGCGGATAGTTTTGTTGGGCTGCTATGCCTGCGAGGGTGTTAGCAGTGCAGCGATGTCTTCTGGCGGGTTGACATCGGGGCTCCCTTCAAGATTTACGATGTTTCTGTTGATATGGTGGAATGCGTTGATACTGTTTTTTCCTATGATATTCGCAACTTTCAGGTCCAATCTTGCATTTTCCCACTGCTGCAGCCTTGACCATACCACGCCGCGATTGTAATATGCTTCGGCATAATCGGGATTAGATTCAATCGCTTTGTCCATGTCGTCGATGGCAAGTTCCAGTTCACCTTCAACTAAGTAAACAAGACCACGATTATTATATGCTTCGGCAAAGTTTGGCTTGAGTTCTATTGCTTTGTTGTAGTCTACAATGGCTCGGTCAAATTCGCCTTTGGCATAATAAGCGTAACCACGACCACTGTACGCGTGAGCGAAGTCTGATTTGATTTGTATCGCCGCGTCAAAGTCTTTAATGGCAAGATCAATCTCATCTTTTTTCTTCTGAACCACTCCGCGATTGTTATACGCTACTGCATAATCAGGTTGAAGTTCTATCGCTTTTGTATAGTCTTGGATGGCACATTCAAGTTCACCACTATTTTCATAAGCAACGCCGCGATTGCAATATGCTTCGGCAAGTTCAGGATTTAGGCGTATCGCTTTGTTAAAGTCCTTGATAGCGAGACTTGTTATCCCTTTCATAACGTAAGCGTTTCCACGATTATTATAGGCATACGCCAAATTAGGCTGGAATTCTATTGCCTTACTCGTGTCCTCAAGTGCTTTATCAATATCACCTTTATCTTTGTAAACCGAGCTGCGATTGTTATACGCCTTGGCAAAATCGGGTCTGAGCTCTATTGCTTTGTCGAAGTCTTGAAGGGCTTGGTCTACTTGATTCATCTGATGGTATGTCAAGCCACGACCGTTATAGGCATCGGCGAAATTTGGTTTAATTTCTATCGCCTTTCTGAAGTCCTGTAGGGCACGCGCAAACTCACTTTTTTTGCTGTAGGCGATCCCACGACCACAATAGGCATCAGCATTATCGGGCCTGAGTTGTATTAGTTTATTATAGTCTTTGATGGCAGATTCAAAATCACCTTTGATGCGATAAGCGTAGCCGCGTATACTATAGATAGGGGCGTAATCGGGTTTCAGTTCTATTGCTCTACTGTATTCTTCAATGGCTTCGTCGTATTTTCTCGCGAACAGCCTCTGGTTCCCGCGTCGCGAATGTTTGGAAAAAAGGTCGTCCCTATCAGTTAATTTGTTGTTCATAACAGTGTCCTTCAGGAGTCAAGTGCGTCAACTGATAAGTTATAAGGTTGTGTAGCACTATTTCTTTCAAAAAAACCGAGTAAGTCGGAAAATAAGGTTTTTTCCGAGATTCCCATTTTTTCTAACGCCGTTTTGATATCTGCTTTGTCACCGCTACGGATTGTAATTTCTTGTGTGATCATTGCTGTATCTATTTCCGGTAAACCGAATAGGAACACCGATTGCTGCATAATCAACCGTTGGGTTTCCACTATTTGACTGTCCAGCGTCGGAGACCATAGATACCAATCTTCTTGATCAGTCGGAAAAAGTACTGCCAAATCTTGTTGAAGCTGTTCAATAGTTGTTATCTCTTCAATTTTCTCACTATTGTTTTCCAGCACAATAACCTTGCCATTTATGTTCTCATTAGTGCACGCGAACCAGAGAGCGACTAATGGAGCAAAGGTAAAATCAATTCAGCCTGTAGCAACACGATTATGCTGTAAATGCGCCATGCACTCTAAAGCGGACAGGTCTCTATATGTAGATGGATACCTCAGTTTAATCTCATCAATAATTTCAAGGAGATAATTCTGGTACAAATCGCGCAACGGATAAGGCAGAAGATCGTCTTCCCGTCCCAAATCCTCGGAACTGCTTACCAAGCGACGATAGGCACTACTGGTTATACGCCATGTCTCGTTTTCCTGACCACGATAGAGGTAGCTTTTTTCGGGATTGGTTATCGTGTCTATTTGGTTGATGTAGTCTGCTAAACTGGATATTTCTACTGGTGTGTTCATGCGATATTTCTTGATTCTATGTTCCTTCAACCACAATCCTTAATCAGATTATACAATTTAGGGGTGTGTTTGTCAATTGCTATTTTATATGAATCGCAGATTACCGCGGACTAAATAGATTACGCGGATTTTAAGAGTGGCTCTGTTCGTAGTTGGGCGATTCATTGCCCCTTTTTCTAAATCTCGGATGACGCGGATTTTGTTCTTTGTGCATCCAAAATTTACTTTCACGAAACAGGATCAATGGTTGGTTTGGCGGCTTGAAGGGAATAAGCCTCGGGGGGATGCGCTGCGCGTCCGTCTGAATCGCGGATTATCACGAAGGACGCGGATTGAAGAGGGTATTCTATCGCCAAGGTTCATCTTTTAATCCGTAAGTGAGTTGTGTGAGAATCAACCTCTTGATTTCCAGACTTTTCGGCCTGAAATTGTGTCATACACCTATTTCAAACCTACATAGTATTCATTTTCATCTCAGTAATGTAGCCACCGTTTGCCCATTTTTCTCCATCATGTGGCTGATGGCTTGCCTGTGGCTGATGGCTTGAATTGCGGGTTGAGGGATTATAGGTTGGACTTCTCGAATGGCATCCCAATCAATCACCGCTGTCCACAACTTTTCTTCTTCTGAATAGTGAACAATCCCCTCAACCTCAAGCTCTTCGCTATAGATGATAAGGGATTGTCCCTCTCGCAGCACAATTCCGTGACGTTCGAGATCTTCTATTGTACCAACGCAGCTCAGTCGCACCCTGCCTTTTACATCTGCGTTGTGGAAGTCTGCGAAAACTCTGACTTTATTCATCTTCTTTGTCTCCCAAGATTTGGAACTGTCGGTGTAAGCAGTTTACTAACTTGTTTGGGTGTGAGTCCTAATCAAGTTATCTGCTAAGAAAACAATTTCGCAATAAGTAGTTTCGGGCTTGGTTAAATTCGTTTTAACCACTTATTGCGTTTAAATTTTGGTTTATGTTGGCTATTCTGCATGGCGTCTCAACAGAAAAGCATCTTTACGGTTTTTACGTGCAATCATATTGGAAGGATTTAGACGAATACATTTATCAAAATCTGCTATAGCACGCTCATACATCTCTTTTCTACTATAAGCTACACCTCGTGTATTATAGGCACTGCTATAATGAGGGTCTATTTTAATCGCCTTACTACAATCTGCTATAGCATGGTCATACATCCCTTTTTCACTGTAAGCAAATCCGCGATTGCTATACGGAAAAGGATCATTAAGGCCTATTTCAATCGCCCTACTACAATCTGCTATAGCATGGTCATACATCTCTGTTTTAGTGTAAGTATTACCTCTATTAGCGTAGGCTGGAGCATGATTAGGGTCTATTTTAATCGCCTTACTACAATCTGCTATAGCATGGTCATACTCACCTTTGTAACCATAAGCAACGCCACGATTAACATAAGGATCGGTATAATCAGGAGAAATTCTGATTGCTGTATTGCATGCTGCTATAGCACGGTCATACTCGCCTTTTGCACTATAAGCAGTAGCAAGATTGTTATAGGCTTTAGCATGATTCGGATTTATTTCAATGGCTTTATTATGCTCCGCTATAGCACGGTCATACTCGCCTTTTGCACTGTAAGCAGCACCACGGTTATTGTAAAATACAGGACAATCAGGCGATATTTCAATTGCTTTGCTATAATCTGCTATAGCACGGTTATACTCACCTTTCATTTGAAAGGCACATCCGCGATTGTTATAGACTTCAGCATTATTCAGGCTGAGTTCGATTACACGCGAGTAGACTTTTAACGCTTCGTCTATTTGATCCAACATCATCATGAAGTTACCCCGATGGAATGCTAAGAAAGCAAGTGTTTCTATTTCCTCGGGTGTTACACTCGGTGAGGGCTTTGCTTGAGATCGCATTTCGTTTACAACTTTTCGGATGCCCTCTACCACACTCATCCATCCTTTGCTCTCAGGGTTCCATTCGCTAATATCGTAAATTGGTTTGCCTTTTTCAGGAAGAACTTCAAAACCCCTGAGTTGATGATTGAGCCAATCACAATGCTCAAGGATAATTGGAATAATCCTTATTTCTTGGTTTAATGCTTCTGCTAATTCCTTGTTGCAGTTTTTAGAGGCAAGACTTGCAGCAGAGACAAGGTAGAGAAGTAGATCCGAATCAGCAACCTTTTCGAGAATATCTTCCTGAAGTGCTCCATCTCCAGGCGTGAGTTGACCATCATCCCATGTTACTAGTTCGTTATTCTGCTCCATTACGCCGAGACATTTTCGTAATTCGTTCTTCGCCTCTATATTTTCGTGTGAATAGGTAATGAATCCTTTTAGTGGTTTGTCGTTTGCATTTTCATGATATCTCTTCTTGCTAACACCTTCTTGACCTATAGGTGTTTTAGAGTCCCCAGTGTTTACATTTTGATCGTGTTCATAGTTAAACGATTTTTCTTTACCACTCTCAGGATTAGGAACATTGTTGTCATCGGACGATGTTTTTTGCGATGCGGTACTTGATAACTTTTTTATTAAAGCTTCATAGACTTCTTCAATAGATATCAAACGTAGATCAAGATACCCGACTGTGGGAGGAATGCCCGGAATTTCTGTATCGTCAAGACGGACGGGAAGGATATACTCACGGTTTTCTTGAAATGCCCTTGCCTGAGCAAGTTGGCGTTCATGGGTTGTCCACAACTTTTGTTCGTAGTATTTAGACAAGAACATCACACAATAGTGAGCTTGGTCTTTGTAAACTGATGACAAGTAGTCATACAGGTTTTTGCCCCACAGATTTGCTAGCTCATTCTCATCATAAAAGCACGAATAGCCGTTCATTTTAAGAAGATCTGCTAACTCTTTGGCATGCTTTCTATCTTCTCCTGCAAATGATAATACTACATCGTATTCTTGCATTTTTGCTACCTCTTAAATCCTTGCAAACTGGATTTCCACACAATCCGAGATTCAGACACTTTATTCTGTTTCTTACTCCTACAATGTGTCTTTCCTACATGTTAAATCATACCATGTTCATGCTGGTTTGTCAATTTCAATTTTGCGAAACTGTCTGAATCGCGGATTACGCAGATTTCGCGGATTATTGCCTTTGGTATCGGCAAGTTGTTTTCCCGAATGATAGAGCGTTTTTCTATGTCAATGTTTGATGTTTTTCTTTCGATGCGCTTCCGGTGACAGAAACCCTTAAAATCCGCGTTAATCCGTGTCATCCGCGTAATCCGCGATTCAGACACTCCCCTCCACAATCGCAATCTCATCTTCCGTTAAATTATACAATTCATAGACCAGTTTATCAATCTCATTTTGAAGATTTTGCCCTCGATAGACGGAAATTTACCTGCTCAATTAAGGCGTTTCTGATATCTTCCAGTCTGTCTTGAAAACCAAAATAGTCTGCAACTATGTCATCTATGAGCAAATGTTCATCTGTGTAAATCTCCTTTGAAACAGGCAACGGTTCTCTATCTTTAAGTATCTCAAATACCTGCTTTGCTTCGCGCTCAAAGTCAAAATTAAAATCTATGGGTAACATTTTCATATCTGTTGCTTCTGCTTTCAACAATCCGCCCCCAAGATTTTTCCGACCAGTAATTTCCCTGAACAACCAGACAAAAGAAGAATTTAGGTAAACCCACAAACAATAGTGCGTCTCTGAATTCCAAAGGTCTTCCGGCAGATACAATTCTACATGACTATATGAAAATGCCCGACACGAGTTGAAAGTACAGTAATGACGTGCGCCCACACCTCGGGGCATAACTAATGCCGGTATTTTTTCCATTCTCTTGCTTGCTAACGCGGGTTTTATCCTTTTGTCGGCAGAAGCAGCAATAAATTGCGCACTTTTGACAATAACTGGCAAATCAGAATTATCAGCACTCAATTGGCTTAAAGGAAAATTCAATCCTTGCCCAAAAGAAATCTTGTCACTTACATTTTTACGTGCTTCTGATCTCATCTTTGACAGTATTTCTCTATAAAATTCGGGCATTGAGAAGATGTGCCCCCACTTCATCAATTGGCTTGATTTTATTACCTTGTTGTCACTAATAATCAGGTTAGCATCAACAACGCCATACTCTATATCTTCCACTGCTTCTCTAACAAAAAGAGTGATAATAGTGTTTATGTTCTGACTTTTACTATCGGAGAAAAATTTGCTACTACTATCAATAATTTTCAAAAAGGAAAATCTGTTGACAGAGAATTGTTGGAACTTGTGTCCATAATCGGTATTGAGCCAAGCGTTTTGCGTGATAAAGCATCCATTCCCAGATTCATTCAAAAATTTGGACGAACGGGCGTAAAAATAGATTAGCAGATCGCTGCCGCGAGGCAGCGCGTCTTGCCAATCAGAAACGACTTGTTTTCCATAGGCTATTTTCTGTTCATCCGATAGTAAGCTGTTCCTGGACTCAACATACGGCGGATTGCCAATTACCACATCAAATCCGTCTGTGATTCCGAACATCCATTCTGAATCAAACCAATCGGCAGAGGCGTTTTGGTCATAGATATCCCATTTAGCGATCTTTTCAGCATCATCTGCTGGCATGCCGAAATGCTTTAGTTCGGTTGCCAATTCTGCTCGCAATTCTCCGTCCTTAATCTTGCATGTGCGTTTGCGTTGACGGGTGGTGGCGTGGAAATGCTGCTCACGGTTGTCGCGCAGTGCCTTTTCCAAATTTTGTGCTGTGTTGCTCGTCAACGTTCCTTGTGCCTTGAGCCCAATCAGTGTGTTTGCGGCGATAAAACGCGTCTCCAAATTTGGCAAGGGTTTGATACCGAAGTTATCTGCGTTCTGCTCGGGCTCCTGCTCAATTGCGAGGGAGATAAAGAAGCGGAGTTTGGCGATTTGGCACGCTACAGACTGGATGTCTACACCGAAGATGCTGTTTTGGATGAGGTATAACTTGCGTCCAAAGTCTGAATCTCGGTAGCGTTTGAAGGTTTCGTCAATTTCAACGAGTTCTTCACGGCGTGCTTCGTCGTCTTGTGTATCAAAAGCGACTTCTGCACGTTGGACGGCGCGTTCCTTCTGTAATTTTTCCCATCGGTTGTTATCTGGGTCAAGTCGGCGGAGTGCGAGCGTCAGTTTGTGGAGCATTCCCATCGGGAACGCACCGGAACCGACTGCGGGATCCAGGACCTTGAGTTCGGAAATTGCTCGGACGATTGCGTCCGTTTCGACATCATCAAACCATTCGTTGGCATCGTCGAAGGCTTGGGCATAGTCGAGGAGATAGTGTAACCGTTCATCCCACAGTTTTGCGTCTCCATCGGTTGGGTCGCATTTTTGGGATAACGTGGCGACCAATGCTTCTTCCACCATGTAGTCAACGATAGCCCGTGGGGTGTAGTAGGATCCGGTCTGTTTACGCACCGTTGCACCGGTTTCGGGGTTGTAGGCAGCGAGTAGATTTTCAAACACTCTGCCGAGCAGTTCGGGATCCAAAGCCACTTCTTGCTCTATCGGTGTGTTCTCCTCGACAGTGAATTTGTAGTGTTCAAGTAGCGGGATGAGTCCTTGCTGCGCATCAAAAAAAAGGCGGTTAGGGATGGATAACTTGTGGTACTGATTATCAGAGAAACAGTCTATTCGGTAACTCGCTTCACCCGTTGCTTCCCAACTATCGAGGCAATCGAACAATCCGCCGTTGATGAAGGGTGTTTTGCCGAACAGTTCCAATAGTCTATCGGGGTCGCGCATCTGATCTTTATAACGATAGCGTGAGAAATCGCGATTTGTGGCGTAGCCAACGGTGCTGAACTTTCGTTTATCTATTTCGGTGTTGAGTGTGGCGAAAAAGAGGTTTTGTAGCACGGCACGATAGTAGGCATCGCCGTTATCAAAGTCATCCTCTTTGAGTAGGTCTTGGATCTGTGTTTTGTTGAATAACGCATCTGTCACCAATCGTTTTTCCTTGATAAACCAGATAAAGAGCAGGCGTGTGATGAGGCGTATCACATGCTCCTCCGGTTGTAAGGTGCGGTTTTCGTCTGTCGGGAATGTTGCTGTCTCTATTGCCCATTCATACCACGCGAAAAGTTTTCGATAGAACTGCTTATTGAGTTCTTCGGTGTCCAACTTGGCGAGCCATGCAGCCAGCAGTCCGTCGAAGTTTTTCGGTTTTCTGTTGTCGTCTATCCATTGGACGCATGCCTCAAGTGAGAGTTCGGAGAGGATGTCGAGATGTGCGCGATGGGGGTTGTTCAGGCGGATGTCTTTGATGAGGGTGACTTGTCCGAGTACATCGCGGTCTTCATCAGTTTTGTCTGGACGGCGGTCGGCAAATGCGACCGTCAAACGATTCCGGGCGCGAAATAGGATCACAGTGGGTGCGAACAGACGTTTGTTAATTTCTCTTGTGAATTCGGCGTATTTGGTTCGGGAGTAGGTGTTATCTTTTAGTTCAACTGCACAGAACAGGAAACTTTTTATGTTTCCTTTGTCGAAAGCATCTGACTCGAAGAGTTTTTGCTGAATATCGTCAGTGATTTCATCACTTGTGAACTGGAACACGAGTTTCACAGATTCGGCGTGTTTGCGGAATTCTTGTTCGGTCTTGGTGTTCGGGTTCAGTGGTGGGAATTCTTCAAAAAAGTCCTGGACGGTGCCGGAGAGTTCAAGCGTGCGTTCACTGCGGTAGCCTATCGTTGCTAAGAGGTCTTTTGCTTTTTCTAAGAAATCACCGGTTGGGATTGCTGATAGTACGGATTTGATTGCCACTTGGTTCATTATGGTGTGTTCCTACGCGACTATAAAAAATGGGGTGGCAGTGTGTGCCAGCCCCTGTTATTTTCAAATGTTTCTGGATAATTTCTAACGATTCTTGCTGTTTTATTCGATCATGGGTCCCAACTATGAAAATAGAGAAAATAGATGGCTAATACGGTGCCGGAGCCGGCGCAAAAAGGTGTTAGTACGCTTCGGTTGATCATCAGAAACTTCAGTGCTATTCTCTGTTTCAGGTGTGTCTTCAGTACGCAAAGTTTCCCACCGCTTTCGCGCCAGTGTTGAGACTTCCTCCGACATGCCTCGTTCTTTAAGATAATCATCAAAGCTGCTACCACGGTACTTATTCATGTGATCCGCTCCTTCCTCTCCAGAGTTCACTTCGTTTTCGCGCCAGACGCAAATCTCTCTGTGGTGTTTTTTGAGATTTTTTAATAAAACCGTGCAGAAGGATTATCTCGCCGGCTTCAACAGTAAACAAAACCCGCGCAATACGTTTTCCTTTGCTGATACGGGTACGGATTTCCCACAGATTTTCTTCACCCTGTAACTTTTTGACGAGACGCGTGCGTGCCACTAAAGGCCAATGTTCAGCTACGATTGTTATGTCTGCATCAATTATCCTTTCGTCTCTTGTTCCAAGCCCTTCCAACCATTCCCGGACCGGTTCATTTCCCTGGTCCGTGCGAAAGAAGACGACGCGAAGTTGTGATGTTACGTTCATAAGAAAATAAAACGTTATTGATTACCCGAAGAAATTATATCACAAATTGAAGTATCGCGTCAAAAGAAATTCATATCTGTTTTTGTGTGAGCTGGACGATTGTATGTTGTCTGAATCGCGGATTAGCACGGATTTACCGGATTTCGCGGATTATTCATCTTGTTCATAATTACCCTTCCTCTGTTGAAACGCGGTGTTCATCAAGTTTCGGATTGGAGGTTGCTAACTCAAGTGAGGCAACTGAAGAATCTTCAGTAGTATCTTCACGGTGTAGACTTGTAGTTGACAGTGGTGCAATTGATAGCTGACACCCAAGTGCGTTAAGAACGGTGCTAAGCGTGTCAATTTTTGGTGTTTTCGTGCTGTCTGACACTTCCGATAGGAGGTGTGGTTCAATATCTATTTTCTTGGCGAGTGTAGAAATTCCGCCCTTTGCTTCAACGACATACTGAAGTGCCAACTGAATTATGGCGAGATTCTCGTGGACCTGATATTCTTCTATGACTGCATCGAGAAAATCTCCCACACTTTCTTCTTCCGCGAGTTGTTCAATGAGGAAAGCATGCCATGTTCCGTAAATTTTCATCTTTTGTGCCTCTCCTTTGAAATATGATACCATGCCCATTATAAAAAGTCAAGATTGTCGTGAGTATGGAGCAGGGGTATTTAACTTTAAGAAACTATCGGTTTCGCGCCTTTTTCGACAATCCGGTGCGGTTAGGAAACCGCACCATAGGTGTCAATTTAGCGATTTTTCGAGGTGTTTTGTGGCAGTTTTAACAGATGCCGCCCCTACGGGGCTTTATCTTTTTTCATTCCCATTTCTACACAGATACCATCCCTACGGGATTCAAGAGGTTTTTGATGTCTTCAAGGTTTCTGTGTAAAACTCGGTTCGGTTAGATGAAGATTAAGAATTTAATCGGGTAATTTTTACCGATGCCCGGTGCGGTTAGGAAACCGCACCTACTGGGGATGGACTAATTATGCGATAATCAACCACGTCACCAATTTGAAATCACCAGTGTCTTTAGGTGCTTTGGATGCTGGTGTGAGTTTTGCCTCGCGGGGACTTCCGCTCTTCAAAACTTGGCTCTGGGTCTTTGTATGCGCCCGTGTGATGTGCGAAATGACGGTGTCTAAAAGTTTGTTGTAATGTACCATGTTATCACCGTATTCCGTCTCTTGGTCAAACCAGAGACACAAATCATCTATTGTGTCCTCCTTGCCAACCGCAGATGCTTCAAATAGATCCAACACCTGTTTGGCATTGATACACCCGTAACGGATATCCCCGCTGTTTCGGATATAAACGGCATAGTACGGATGGATGGGACTGGCGGTTTTTTGCTGTTTATCCGTGCTTGCGTTTGTTTGCTGCAGAAAGAAGATAACACCCTTTTCCGTAGGGTTATTTTCGTTGTTGGTAACGGCATAAGCACCATCAGGTGTTGCCTCAAGTTTCGCTCTATTTCTTTCGAGATATTTGAGGAGTTGCGCGAAGAAATAATCTAACGTAAAGTCGCTCATTACCACATTGTCAGAGAGCTCATCTAAATCAAGCACCTCTTCACGGAGCCGTTCCAATTGCTGATCCCGGAAATTGAGTTCCATCTGTGCCTGTTCATAAACCGATTCATTCAACGGGTCGTCATCACCACTTGCGGTCGCATCAGCGAGTGCCATACGGGATTCAACGCGATTTCGTAAACGGAGATAGACCTCCATATCTTCGGTGGGCCAATAGTTAATCATCTTGACGGCGACGTTATTGCTCCCGATCCTGTCAATCCGTCCAAACCGTTGAATGATACGGACGGGGTTCCAGTGTATATCGTAGTTGAGGACAGTATCGCAATCCTGAAGGTTTTGCCCTTCTGAGATACAGTCTGTCGCAATAATCAGGTCTATAATGTCGCTTGCGTCATCAGAACGTCCTCTTGCGCGTGGAGCAAAGTTTGTTAGGATATCGCTGAATTTATTTTCTCCGGAGGTCGTTCGCGTCATATCTCCAGAAACCAGTGCCATATTCAGATCTAATTCCGATGTGAGTTCGGACAAGTTATCATAAAGATATTCTGCCGTATCCTTGAAGGTGGTAAAGATGAGCAACTTGCGATTAGGGTTTCCATCCTTATCTTTCGTAGGGTTTAGTGCCTTGTCTCGAATATGCTTTTTAATCTCTTTCAGTTTTCCATCTCTTTCTGGCGTGATGGATTTCACTTTTTCTAACACAGCCGTTAGGGTCTGTTTATCTTGAATGATGTCCTGTTTCCATCGGGTGCAATCCAGCTCTTTTAAATGGTAGGGATTTCTGGCACGATTGATTAAAAATTCCTCATCGTCTTCATCGTCATCAGGAAGGACATCGGCGGTGTCTGCTATATTGCCCTTTTTCTCAAAGCGTTCAATCTTCTCCAGCATTTCATCGTGTTTGTTGATGGTGCGTTCAAGTGTTTCAGAGAGGGAGTGCGCAGAACTTTCCAGCCGTTTGAGGAAGTTGGTCTGCATCATGCCGATAAGGAATTTCTCGCGGTCTGCTTGGTTGAAACGGAATTTCTGTTTTTCATCTGCCAACCGCTGTTTTGCTGTTTCATCGACAACATAACTTGAAGGTCTATAGATGGATAGCTCGAAATCACCTATCTGATCCGCCAACGCTTTATATGAAAGTTGACCTGATAGGTCGGTGGGTGGATGGCAGTTTACTGGGTCCAGTTGTGTAGGGAATTCACCGATTTTTTCTATTTCTTCGGCATAGTATTTTATGATATGCCTTCGGGAACGCGCGATAGAAACGCCGCCGAGCAATTGGAAAAAGTCTACGCCTAAAGTATCAAATAATTCTGTTTTATCTCTTGTGCCATCTTTTAGTGGCTTTTCTTCCCATGCCTTGAAGGCTTTTTGTGCCTGCTGTATTAAAGTACGGATATTGCTAACCCCTAAACTGTTTCTAAAGACATCCTCGCGTTTTTCTGTCATGAGATATATCTGATTGCGGAGGTCGGCGAGTGAAGTATTTACCGGTGTCGCGGAAAGCATCAGTACTTTGGTTTTTGTGCCTTCCTTGATGACCTCCTCTAAGAGGCGGGAATAGCGGGTGTGGCGGAAATTACCATCTTTGTCCTCACGGGGTTTGCTATCGTTTCGGAAATTGTGCGATTCGTCAATAACAATCAGGTCAAAATTTCGCCAATTGAAATCTGCCAGATTGACACCGCCAGAATCACCGCTATATCTGGATAGGTCGGTGTGGGATAGTAAGGTGTATCCGAATTTGTCATCAAGGAACTCATTAGATGCTTGTGAATTATGTGCCGGATAGAGTGCCCAATTTTCGCGAAGTTTTTTCGGACAGAGGACAAGGACGCGTTCGTTTCGCAATTCAAAAAATTTGATAACAGCGAGTGCCGTGTAGGTTTTTCCTAACCCGACGCTGTCTGCTAAGATGCAGCCGTTGTGTCGCAACAATCGAGCAATAACACTTTTCGCTCCCTCTTTTTGAAAGTCGTATAACTTGTCCCAGATTTTTGTGTCGTATAGATGTATATCCTCAAGGGTCTGTTCGTTTGTTTTTCGGGTCTCAATTTCTTCACGGAACAGTTCGTATAGGGTTTTGTAATAGATGAGTTCTGGTGGGTGATCTTGCCCGATCTGCTTCAGTTTTGCCAGCACTGTCTCTTTGACATCTTCAACCAGTTCATCGTTATTCCAGAGTTCATCAAACCACGCCTTGAGGTCAATCCGGTCGCGGTCGCTATCCACCTCTAAGTTGAGTTCAATGTTGCTGTTATTTGAACTGAGTCCGAGTCCGCGTACCGTAAAGTTGGAGCTGCCGAGAATTGCTTTGTCAACGCCGTTATTGGCGATATGGTACATCTTCCCGTGTATCAGATTTGCGTCGCGGGTTGTGCGGATGTCTACCTTCTCTTTTATCCATTCGGCACACGCTTTGGCAATCGGTTTCTGTCGGAGTTGCTGGTTGAGTTCTAAACCTGTATCCGTTATGTCAAACGCTTTTTTATCTGTGTTATTCGGATCCATACGTTTGACAAAATCGGGATCACCGAAAAGAAAGCGGAGTTCCTCTATTTTGTTGAGGGAATGTTGCATCTTTTCATAAGCGTAGATGGTGAAGTAGGCAGATACGATGGAGAGTGCGGAACCGTTTTTAATTTCCTGTTGTAGAAAATCGTGAACTGTGTCACGGAGAAGGTTGTCTCGGATGCCGGATTTTAGGGATGCGTTTTTATTTGACATAGATGCTTCAACTTTAATGAGAAAATAGGACGCGTTCGTATATTTCTTGTAAAGGCAGCTCGCAGTGGATGGAGGTGAGTGGTAGGCTTTCTTCAAGTTTTTGGAAGTCGGTGAAAATCCAGTCCTTTCCTGTCGTAGGTGCAGTTCCCTGTTTTTCTTGGCGGCGGTGGTGTTCGACAAGTACTTTGTCTTGGGCGACGAGGACGTATTCCTGCAACGACGCGAGGTGTCGGTAGTGTGCGAATTTTTCGCGTCTATCATAAACTTGAGTTGAAGGCGAGAGTACCTCTACCAAGATAATGGGGTTGAGAAGTGTGTCAAAGACATCGTCTTCAAAGCGCGGTTCTTCACAAACGACAACGACATCTGGGTAGAAGTAGGAGGTTGTCGTAGGTGTGCTCACGCGCATCTCGTTCGCGTAGGTTTCACATTCGCTGCCTCTTAATAAAGTGCGGAGTTCACCAAAGATATTACCTGTAATCAGATTATGCTCGCGACTTGCACCGGACATCGCAATTAATTCGCCGTTTATGTATTCGTGTCTGATTATTTCTCCGGTTGGCAGTGCTTTGCGTTCAAAAGCGATGTATTCTTCGGGTGTAAGGCGTGTTTGTGTTGCGGGGATTGCCATGATTTCCTCCGGATGCAGTTTTCTTCTGTTTGTCATATTCTTCCTGTCGAAGCTCAGCAACTGCGCGTTCAACATCTTGATAGACTTCTTCTTCGCTGATACCTCTATTTTGTTCGTGGACGTTATTCATTACTTGTAGGAGTTTTTCCCAATCTTCTGATGTCACTAATTTTTGGGGCGTAATCACGACGGAATCACCTTCAATTCGAGCATCCACAACATCGCCCTTTTTAAGTCCTAAACTTTCTCGGATTGGTTTAGGAATGGTTATTTGTCCATGTTCGAGGATTTTAGCAATTGCCATATTTTTGCTCCTTTTTGGATGATTTTCAATAATTGGTGTATTTTTAAGTATAAAGCATTTTTGGTAAATAGTCAACCTGTTCGTTGCGTCAGGATCGTTCTCTATAACCATTCAGTGATTTTCTGTATACAACTTCCCAATATGTGGTATACTGTTACGGAAACTGAAAGCGTTCTGCTGTTAGAACAACTTGGAGGAAATTTGTATGAATACACCACCAGAAAGAAAGTGGGATGGGACGGTTGTCCGCTATCCGGATCCGGCGATTGAGGTGCTGGATCCTCGTTTTGGAAAATATAAAATCGGGAATTCCGTTGTTGAGCGGTTATGGACGGGGTCGCGCTGGGCAGAGGGACCTGTCTGGTTCGGGGATGGCGGTTACCTGCTTTGGAGCGATATTCCGAACAATCGGATTCTGAAATGGGAGGAATCCACGGGTCAGGTAAGCACCTATCGTAAGCCGTCTAACTATAGCAACGGACACACGCGCGATCGGCAGGGGAGACTCGTCAGTTGTGAACACGGGGCACGGCGCGTTACACGAACCGAATACGACGGCACGATTACCGTGCTGATGGACAGTTTCAATGGGAAACCGCTCAACGCTCCGAACGACGTGGCGGTTCATCCGGATGGGCATATCTGGTTTACCGATCCCGGATACGGTATCATGCTCAACTACGAAGGGCATATCGCCGAATTTGAACTGCCAACCTGTGTTTATCGTCTCAACCCAGATACCGGAGACGCAACTGTCGTGATAGATGAACTCGAAAAACCGAACGGCATCTGCTTTTCACCCGATTATGATAAACTCTATGTCGTTGATACAGGTGTTACACATAAAGAAGGAACGCCGCGGCATCTCTTCGTCTACAATGTGATAGATGGTGAGCGACTCGGCGATCAAGAGGTCTTCTGCGATATGTCCCCGGGGATTGCTGACGGTATTCGGTGTGATGTTGATGGAAATCTCTGGGCAAGTGCGGGTTGGGTTGGCGACGGCTACGATGGTGTGCATGTCTTTGCGCCAGATGGAACACGTATCGGACAAATTCACCTCCCAGAAATCTGTGCAAATCTCTGTTTCGGTGGTGTAAAACGGAACCGATTGTTTATGATGGGAAGCCAATCTCTTTATTCGGTTTATGTAGAAGCACAAGGCGTGCCGCTTTTTTAGTCGGGATTACAAATCCCCCCTACAGGATGATGAACACAGACAACCTTGAACGTATCAACTGTCCGATTTGTGAACGCGATGAGGCGAAGCTGCTCTTTAATAAGGATTCTCTATCGGTGGTCGCTTGTAAGCAGTGCCGATTGCGGTATGTTAATCCGCGAGTCGATCGTCAGACGCTTGAATCGGAGTATATTGAGACCTATTATCCACCTGATAAAGTGGATCGCATCCAGACAGACAGTATGGAATGGCTGCAGATGACGGAGCGTCTCACGGAATTAGAGAAGCGGCATCGGAACAAAGGACGACTGCTGGATGTCGGGTGTGGTATCGGTACCTTTCTTCACCTCGCGCGAGAACAGGGGTGGGAATCACACGGCGTTGAACCTTCCAAGAGCGGTAGTAGTTTTGCAAAAGAAGAGCATAAACTGGATGTGCAGTGTGGAGACCTTTTTGATGCTGATTTTCCGCCCGCACACTTTGACGCAATCACGCTCTATCATGTGTTAGAACATATCTCTGAACTCAATCCGTTTCTCAGTGAGTTACGCCGGATTCTGAAACCTGCAGGAACTGAGGAAAAGGCAGGCACCTTGGTCATTGAAGTCCCGAACGGTGAGGGGCTGCAGAGCCGTCTCCAGAAAGCGGATTGGCCTTATGTCCATCCGCGGGATCATCTCTACTATTTCTCTGCGCACTCCTTGCCGAAATTGCTTCAGAAGCACGGTTTTCGTAACATTAAGTTGGGAAAACCGAAGCGCGTTAGTCCATCAACAGGAGTCCATTTCGCGCTCCGTCAAGCGGCAACTGCTGCACTCGTCCAGTTTCACTTGGGCACAGTGATTCGGGTGTACGCAAGTTAGTGGACGTGCGTTACGATGAAGGTGCTTGATAGGAGAACGTTTGGATGACATCGTTCATGAGGAGACGCTGCGCGATGGTCTCAAGAATTTCGGCGTTCAGGGAACCTGTCAACCAGTACTTATGTCCCGTCCGCACAGTGGTGATATCTGTGATGCCTAAGTCTTTGATGCCTTTGACAGTGCTATCGCCCACTGCGTCAGTGACACCGGCTTTGAATTGTACCTCAAGTGTCCAACCTGTTGCGGGGTCGTTTTGAGCGGCGAAAGTGTATGCTTGTGTGATAGGATCGGCGAGGAGTTCAGCACCAATTCGGTCAATAGTTTGTGCATCGAGCGCGCCTTCGATCCAGTAAACCGTGGCTGTGCGGACAGAATGGATGCCACTGATGCCGAGGTCGGCGATGTCTTCAAGAATGCCCTGTCCGACCGTGTCGGGGACTTCGGGTTTATAATAGACTTCAACTTTCCAATTATTCATGGTTTTATAGTTGCTATTTCTGTAAATAGAAATTCCTCTGTCTTTTTGGGATTTTTTCAATTGTACGAAAAATTTCGATAAAGTCAAATTAAAATCACGTTTTCTTGTGAAAGATGTTATAATGGTAACCTATATACAGGCAGTGTTTTGTATATACACGCAGTGTTTTGTAAAAAAAAATAAAATACTGTTCTATCCATTTTGAATTTAGGATAGGTTCGTAGCCGTGCGATTTACCGCACTGCTTCGCAGTGAGAATAGGTCAACAACGGGCAATAAATGGTTTTCGTATGACAAACCAAAGCAGCCCTATGATTTGAAAGCACACAAAGTACTATATTTTAGCGATACCCTTAATCCGATGCAGAGGTAAGAATCATGTTTTCTATTACATTGGATGTCCCCACTGAACTTTCAACCCCTCTTTCTATCTCTGGCTATAATCGAGAAAAACTGACTGAGGAAGCGAAACAGTTGCTTGCAATTTCGCTTTTCGAGCGTAACATTCTCTCTTTAGGGCAAGCTGCCAAATTGGCCGAACTACACTTATGGGATTTTATTCAGATTCTGAATCAGCAGGACATTCCTATTGCTGAATATGATGATGAAGAAATCCAACAGGAATTGAAGATGGTCGCATGCTTAACACAGCAAACAAAGTAGCCGACATTGCTATTACAACTACTACAAAAAGGCTTCCGACTCAGCAATAGATTGATCGATGCAGTGCTTGAAGAGGCGGGCGAACCTCTTTTGTAGCGAAGTGCTTTTTTAATTATGAATAAGGACAGTGAAAAATGCCAACCGAACAGACTTCTAATACGGATTTGCAAACAATACCACTAAACATTCTGGTTTTCGGGGCACACCCCGATGATTGTGATATTAAAGCCGGTGGTGTTGCTGCTCTATATTTACAACAGGGACATCGCGTTAAGTTTGTCTCTGTTACAAACGGTGATGCTGGTCACCACGAAATGGGTGGCGGTCCTTTAGCACAACGGCGATATGCCGAAGCACAAGCCGCCGCCGAAGTTATCGGAACCCTTGAATATGAACTGCTGGACAATCACGATGGCGAACTGATGCCGACGTTGGAAAACCGATATAAAATCATTCGTACAATACGTGAATTCCGTCCAGATTTGATTATGACACACCGCCCGAACGATTATCATCCCGACCATCGGTATACGTCAACGTTGGTGCAAGATGCGGCGTATATGGTTACGGTGCCGAATATCTGTGCGCTCACGCCACATCTGAGGAAAAATCCTGTTATTGTCTATTTGAGCGACGGTTTCATGAAACCCTATCCGTTCACACCGGATGTTGTTGTCGGCATTGATGTTGTTGTTGAACAGAAGATTGATATGCTCCACTGTCACGTCTCGCAGTTTTACGAGTGGCTTCCTTACAACGGTGGCACATTAGACGCTGTTCCTACTGACGAATCGGCGCGGCGCGCATGGCTTGCCGAACGGTTGTTGAATCGTTTTAGCGATACTGCTGAAAAGTATCGAGATTTGCTGATAGCACTCTATGGAGAAGAAACAGGCGCACAGGTCAAATATGCTGAGGCATTTGAGGGATGCGAATACGGAGCATCACTCACGGCAGAAAATATTCCAACCCTCTTCCCGTTTTTCACATAAGGAGTCCCGTATTAACGATATGCCAACAGAACAAGCCAGTGCCAGGACGCTTTTTGTTATTGTTAGTGTTATTGGTCTCATCTTTGCGATTGTTATGGTTATTCTTTTTTTTAATGCTGCGCCCGCCCGTTCTAACATTGAGGTGCATCGCGGTTCAGAGGAAGCGGCTGAGTGTTTGAAGTGCCACTTAAGAGGCGATGAGAAGTCGCCGACAATGCCACATCTCAATGTCGGTCGGTGTAACCTCTGCCATGGATTATCGAAGGAGAAAGCGGACGTTAAATAACGTGAGTTCGATAATAAAAGCAATGACAGACATGGAGGCTATAAAAATGAAAGGGCACCTGACTTATATCATGTTTGGAACGATACTACTTTTAGCGTATTTCTTGCTCGCAGCGAATCTTTATGTCTACGCATCCGATGTTCCGTATATTGCTTTCAGTTCCAACCGAGATGGAGATTATGACATCTACATCATGGATATAAAAGGGAAGAATCTCCAGAACTTAACAAACAGCCCAACGCATGAGTTTAAACCAGCGTTTTCACCGGACGGACATCGGATGGCTTATGTTTCCTCTCGGCATGATGGCTATCTCGAAATCTATGTGATGAATCTTAGGACAAAGGTATCCTACCGCTTGACGAATCATCCGAAACATGACGATAATCCCGCATGGTCTCCAGACGGACGATGGATCGCGTTTGACTCTAATAGAGGAGGGACAACATATCACATCTATAAAATCCAACCTGATGGCAAGAATCTACAACAACTGACGCACGGGGTAGTGGATAGAAACTACAACGCGGCTTGGTCGCCTGATAGCCAATCAATCGCTTTTGCTTCTTCCAGAGCGGCTCCTGGCATTTATATCATGGATGCTGATGGCGGAAATCCGAGACGCCTCGCAAACCAACCGCAACGGGGACACATGCCCTCATGGTCGCCGGATGGAAAACAGATCGCTTTTAGTGATACGATGTTAGGAGGACATCGGGATCCCCTTTTCGGAAGAAGTCGGGATATCTACACGCTAAACGTAGACGGGAGTCAGCTCAGGCGGCGGACACGCCATCCATCTATGGACATATTTCCGGATTGGAGTCCTGACGGACGATCAATTGTTTACTATTCCAGGTGGAATCAAAAATATGACATTTATCTTATAAAAGGTGGGCTTGGGCAACATGGCGGTCGATTGACGCGTCATCCAGCGGAGGATAAGCATCCGACGTGGGTGCCTATGAATTATCTCTCTGTTTCTCCGACTGAGGAGACACAAACGACACTTTGGGGCAAACTCAAGCAATCTGTCCACGACTAAATGAAGCGCGTCTAATGCCACAACATGGCACTTTCTATGTCATCATAGCAAAATAGGGGATTAGACCCCACTGTTTGAAGAAACTGCTTTTAAAGGAATATAGGGCTTATGCACAATTGGGCTGAGTCCTATCTTCAGAAGTCACAAACGCTTACCATCACGGGATCGGTGCGGTTACAAACCGCACCTACCTTGCTTTAAGATCAGAGCGCAGCTTTAATTCCTACCCAAGTGATACTGTCTTCTGCCTCGCTGATGACCTGAAGGATTTCAAACCGATTTGCCTCTAAAGCCAATTGAACCTGCGCAAACTCAGTCTCCAAAATCCCAGAAAAAATAACGATGCCTTTGGGATGCAACCGTGGTGCACAGTCGGGAATGATCGGGAGAATCGCTTTTGTTAAGATATTTCCGATAATAAGATGGTATTTGCTTTCTACTCCCTTGAGTCCATCACCTTGAGACAAGTACACCTGTGCTGCGACCCCGTTCGCCTGAAAGTTTTCTGCTGCAACAGGAATTGCTGTTGGGTCGAGTTCAATCGCGTCAACGTGTTTCGCCCCTAACTTGACAGCGGCAATCGTTAGGATACCGGAACCTGTTCCGATGTCGGCGATGTTGTGATGTGGTTCGACGGTAGTTTCTAATAGTTCGAGAGAGAGTCGCGTCGTCGGATGGTACCCCGTGCCGAATGCCATGCCCGGGTCGAGTTGAATCAGGATGTCTGTTTCATTGGGCTGAGTATCGTGCCAGGTCGGTGTGATGAAGATCCGTTTTCCGACACGTTGCGGTGGAAAGGCGGCTTTCCAGGTTTCTTCCCACTTTTCAGATTTGACCTGTTGTAAATCAATCGTGGCGGGGTGTGGTTCGATGCCCCACGTTGGAAGTTCCGCAAGGAAATCACGGAGTCTCTGCATCCGCGCCCCGACTCTGTCATCTAAAGGGTAGTGCGCGATAAGGTTTATTGTGGACGCGGTGCTATCCTGGAGTTCAACACCGGTTGCGTTCATTTCAAAGAGGCAGTGCGCGACAGCTTCGGATGCCTCTTGAGAGGTCGTTACCGTAATTTTTGCCCAGTTCATTTTTTCGCACCTACGCGCTCGCGCGCTTTCGGAAAACTGAACGGCATTTTCTATTCGTCTTCTTCGTCTTCGTGTCTTCCCAGCAATTTATCCCAGAATCCACCGTGTTCGTGCTGATAGGATTCTCCGCGCAATTTCGCAAATTCTTCTAACACTCTTCGCTCCTCGGCGTTGAGGTGTTCTGGCGTTTCGATTTCCATTCTCACAACCAGATCGCCTGAATAGGAGCGTTTATAATGCGGGACCCCTTTGTTGGGGATACGGAGTTGCGCGCCGTACTGTGTACCGGGTGGAATATCTAATTCTTCCGCTCCGTCTATGCTCTCGACTGTAATTTTTCCGCCAAGCGCGGCTTGGATGAATGAGATTCTGGCTGACGTAATCAGATCGTTTCGGTCGCGTTGAAAACGCGCGTGTGGTACAACATTGATAACAACAAATAGATCACCCGGGGGCGCACCGTGTATACCTACTTCGCCTTCGCCTCGCAATTGGTATTTGAAGCCGGTGTCAACGCCTTTTTCAACGTTTAATTTAATGTCGCGCGTATTTCGGACAACGCCTCTCCCGCCACAAGACTGACAGGGTTCTTGAATAATTTCACCTTCGCCACGACATGTTGGGCAGGTGCGGGACATAGTGAAAAAACCTTGGGACTGGCTGACTTGTCCTCTGCCGTGACATTGCGGACACGTTATCACACTCGTCCCCCTTCTTGCACCACTCCCTTCACATTCCAGACACGATTCAACCCGTGGCACCTGAATTGTGACCTGTTTGCCGTGAATGACATCTTCCAAAGTGACTTCTAAGTTGTATTGTAAGCTGCGTCCACGCTTGGGGGCGCGTCGGCTGCCGCCGAACCCACCTAAGATATCACCAAAGACATCACCGAAAATATCATCAAGGTTTACGCTAAAGCCTCCAAAGTCGGGACCAAGATCATCAAGTCCTGCGTGACCGAACCTATCGTAACGTCCCCGTTTCTCAGGATCACGTAGTACCTCATAAGCCTCTGTGGCTTCCTTAAATTTGTCCTCGGCTTCTTTATCGCCAGGATTTTTGTCGGGGTGGAATTGGATAGCGAGTTTACGGTAAGCCTTTTTTATTTCGTCTTCGTCGGCATCACGATTCACACTCAAAATCTCATAATAGTCGCGTTTTTGTCTCATAAACTCCCTTCCTATGCCTCTTCAACAGCGTCAGTGGTCTCGGTATCGTCTGACGTATCGTCGTTTGGTTCCTCTTCTTTTTCAGCCGGTCCCTGCGAGACCACAACTTGTGAGGCGCGTAGGACACGGGTATGTAACATATAGCCACGCCGAAATTCCTCGATTATTTGCCCCTCTGGTACATCGTCCGATGGCGTGACGAGGAGTGCTTCGTGCTGATTCGGATCGAATGCTTCACCAACCGCTTCAATTGGCTCAAGCCCGTGGATTTTGAGCGCGTCCAATAATTGTTTGTGAACGAGTTCTACACCTTCGTTGAAGCTTGTAAACTCTGGTGAGGCATCGTCTGCTTCAACTTTCTCGACGGCACTTTTAATTGCGGCTTCCAGACTGTCCAACACCGGGACCATTCCTTCAAGGATCCCTTCGTTAGCGAACTTAATTTGTCGCTGGTAGTCGGCCTGCAAGCGTTTTTTTGTGTTTTCAGCTTCTGCTGCTGTGCGTAGGAGCCGCTCGCGTTCCTCTTTGTATTCCTGATGCACCTGTTGCACGGCAGCATCTACTTCTTTTTCGATTTCTGTCAGCAACAGGTCTTCGCGTTCCGATTCATATTGCTTCTGTACTCTTTGGACGATAGCCTCCACCTCTGTTTTAACTTCTGATTTGAGGTTGGCAGCGGTTTTTTCGACGCGTGAAACACGTTCTTCTATCTCTTTCTTCACTTCCGATTTAACGGTGTCAAGTGCCCCTTCCGCCATTTCTCGCATACGGGTGGCAATCGTTTTTTCTTTATTTTCAGTGGCATCGTTATCGGTAGATGTTTCTGTATCATCAGCGGATGCTTCTTCTACTTTGGTTCCTATGTGTATTTCTTTAACTTCAGACATGATGAAATCCTCGTATCTTTTGGTAAGTGTGCATTTGTGTAAAGATTAAAAACTTAGACAGAGACGGCGTTTATTTACGCATGAATAGCCTTAGCGAAAGCTTCCATGAGTTCAAAGGATCCGTTTTTTTCAAGGATGTTGCCTGTCACAATGAAATCAGCACCTGCTTCTACTTTTTTCGCGGCGATTTCCGGTGTGCGGATACCGCCACCGACGATTAGCGGAATGCTGATTTGCTCCTTCACTGTCGCTATCATTTCACCTGGAACGGGGTGTTTCGCACCACTTCCCGCCTCCAAATATACCATCTGCATACCGAGGTACTGCGCTGCCAATGCATGCGGTCCCGCGATGTCTGGTTTATCACGCGGGATAGGCATCGTGCCGCTCATAAATTCAACGGCGGTTTTGTTGCCACCCTCAATAAGCATGTAGCCGGTAGGGATGGGTTTGAGTGCGTAACGTTGTATCCACGGTGCGGCTTTGACCTGTTCGCTAATGAGATAGTTCGGGTTGCGCCCACTTATAAGGCTGATGTATAGAATCGCATCAGCATGGGGCGTGAGGTGCATCGAATCACCGGGAAACAGGACGAGTGGGAGTTCTATTTCCTGCTTGAGGGCTTTCGCAATAGGGTGCAAATCGTTCGTTAAGAAACTGCCGCCGAGCAAGATTGCATCTGCGCCTGCGAGTTCAATTTCCCTCGCAAGTTTGACGCATTTTTCAGCTTCGCACTGCTCTGGATCGATCAGAACGAAATAGCCGGCCCGGTGTTTTTTCAGGACCTCGTGGAGGTAGTCAAGAACCCAATTTGATCTCAAATGCAATTTTCCTTTTTTCCCTGCGTTAAACCTCGGTTTGCAAGCTATGCCTTTTCTGAAGTTGAGGGAGTTGTGAATCGGCGGTGATGTTAAGAATTTTAACACATTTATGACAATTTGTCAAATTCTGTGTTGGCGTGCTAACTCATAGAGTAAAACGCCCGCTGCGATCCCGACATTGAGTGACGATTGTCCGGATGCCATCGGGATGCGGACGAGTTCTGTGCAGCGTTCACGGGTTTCAACAGTGAGCCCCGTGTTCTCATTACCTACAACGATAGCCGTGGGTAGCGAAAATTCTACCTCATACAGCAGGTTTTCGGCACTTGCCGTGGCACCTAATACGCACCAACCTGCCGAATGAAGTGCCTCAATTGCGCTACCGGTATTTGGCGTATAAAATAGGGGTAAACGTCCAACTGCCCCGCGAGAGGCGCGGATGCAGTTTTTATGAAAGGGGTTGGCACCTTCCCCACTCAATAGGACGGCGGATACGCCCGCCGCGTCTGCTGTCCGTAGCGTCATTCCAAGATTGTCAGGATTTCCAATGTTCTCCGCTATGAGTAATGAACATCTCGAACTGAAGTGAAAATTGAGGCTACCAGATTCCGCAAGGAAGTTGGGGTAGTTGAGATGAACGGAAGCGATTATTGATGGCACAGGTCTTGTGGTTGTGACCGAACCCATCACGCCGTTGCTTACCTGATAAAAAGATAGATTTTCTGCTGCTGCGCGCTTGAGCATATCCTTCCCTTCCGATGTCGCAACGAATTCAGTGGTATAAAGCAGCGTTTCGATCGGAAGTCCACCTTCCACGGCTCGCTCCACTGTCAGATGCCCTTCAATGACAAATTGGGTATGGTCAAATTTGCCTTTCAAGGAGGCTAATTTGCGAAGGTGCGAAACGATTGTATCTTTCCGTTTTGAGACGGCGCGTTGTTCTGATATTGTGCTGCTTCCTCGCTTGATACCTTGATAGAAAGAACCGGTGCTGCTCTGAACTATATTCGCGTCTAAGAGGTCGTGAAGTCTGTCATCTATCCAGTTCTCTGTGCGGGGGAACAGACCTGTGCGCCCTCGTGGAAATGCGAGCAACAGTTCTCTCAAACCGCGTTCGGTTGTCGTTGTGAGATGAACTTGATAATCACTGTTAGGTGTATCCGTCGGTTCCAGGAGCATAACCCCGTTAAGCTGCTGCCAGCCTGTAACAAATATCTCATAGGCAGGATGCCATTTGCCCGTTTCTTGGAAGGTCCGATACGCCTGCTTGAAACGGGACACCGCGTTTGCATTCAGATTCTCTCTTTTTAAGAAATCAACAACCTTATCGTAGTCTATCATAGAAACGTTCCGAGGTAGATCGCTCCAAGTCCGACGAATATATCCCATTTCATCCAGCGTTGGATGAACGCACAACTTTCTTTGGATACATCTCGCCATAGACGAATTGCCAAACCGATGAGCACCAGATCAACACCCAGCACCACGATGATTAGGTAGTGCCATGAATACCACCCGAATAGATATGGAACTGGACTAAATAGGATAACCAATGCCATGAAACTGATCGCTATCCACGCGGCAATCCGTGGGTTGAGGGTCGCAAGTGTTTTCACGTTGTTTTTGAGGTCGCCTTCTGTATCCTCAAGGTCTTTGACAATCTCCCGCGCCATTGTGAACAAAAAGGCAAAGATCGCTGGAATCAATGTGCCTTGGACGGAGTCTATTGCTACGCCGCCAGCAATGAAGGTTAAACCTGTTAATCCACTGACGACTAAATTACCGATGAAAGGCGCACGTTTCAACCAGAAAGCATAACTCACAAGCGCGACAAACACGAGGATAGCAATGCCTGTTGCGTTTTTGTTAATCAGTGCTCCCAACCAGATACCGATGACGATAAGGACTATGGCGAAGATGAGTGCCTCCACACGTCGAATTCGTCCGGAAGGGAGAGGACGCTGTGGACGGTTGATCTGGTCGATGTTGTAATCACAATAATCATTTATAGCGTTACCAGCAGAAAGCAGGACAAGCGCGGAAACCGAAACCAATAGGAGACGGATATCTACAAGGTTTTCTATCCTTCCTTGACTGGCGAACATCCCACCGAGCCATGCAGAAATAAAGGCGATAATTCCGTTAAGTGGACGTGCCAGTTCGAGATATGCAATCAACGTCTTCATTTTTTATAGCCTCAATCCGATGAAAGAAAGTTTGTTAGGGATAACGGATATTGAAGCGCGCCCTATAATACCAGCGAACAGAGAGCAATATTAAAACAAACCAGAGTAGATACAGTGGAAATAATAAGCTTGCACACAGACTTAGGGTTAGAATCCCGATGCGTGTTCCCCAAATGATGACGCTCTGCTTCGGACGAAAGTTGATATAGATAAAGATTGGTAGGCAGACGATACTTGCCGTGCCAGCAATCCAGTCCTTGAAGAATATAGCACTACCGATAGCGACGAGTAACAGGACTAAACTTAACCGACATGCCCATTTTGTTCCGAGCCATACTCCTGTTGTGTAATCTCCACCGCGTTTGTCGCCTGCTAAATCAGGGAGCGTCGTATTGACGAAGGCTGCAGCGACACAGAACAGGTATGGGAGGCTTCGCCAGATCGCTTCGGTATCAATCGGTGCTAAAAGACCCCAACCTACGAGAAAGGCGAGACCTCCATAACCGAGCGCGTTGGCGCACAAATCGAGAATGGGCTTTCCTTTCAGACGAAAAGGACGCACAGAGTAGGCAAATCCGAGTATGATTGATAGCGAAATGAGCGTAAGATAGGTGAGGTTGTTGGGAAAAACGAGCAGACTTAGCAGGATTGAGAGCGTTATCAGGACACCAATTTGCCATTTAAGCACCTTTAGTTTAACATAACCTTGTGCAACGAGATATAACTTGTTATTAGCTGCATCTGTCTCACGATCTGTTATCTGATTGACGATGTAAACAGCTCCGATGAGGAGTGTGTAGAGACAGAGCGTTGCCCACAACCTTATGGGTTGAGATGGTGTCGGTGCTTCTGGCATCGTACTTCCGTGATGATAGCCTAAGAGGACGAGTGTCCAAACCGGAAAGAGGAGCGTCGGTCGTAAAACTGCCAGATAGTCAAGAAATTGAAGCATCTGGTTTCTAATGGTGTATCTACGATTCATCCTCCAACTTTTGAAGTTTTTCTTCTAACTCCGCGACCCGTTTTTGGAGTTTCGTGAATTCAGGGAGCAGTTCCGGCAATTTCCGGGTTGCGGCGTGGATTCGCAATTCCTGTTTGTGGGGACGCGCGGGGAATCCGGACAGATGGCTTCCCGCGGGCATATCCTTTGTAACTGCGGATTTCGCATAGACAACGCTATCTTCGCCGAGTGTCAGATGCCCGGCTGCACCGCCGTGCCCCGCAATATTGACTCGGTCGCCGAGCGTTGTGCTGCCAGCAATACCGACCTGTGCGGCGAGGCAGCAATCTTCCCCAATTTCAACGTTGTGTGCGATCTGAACGAGATTATCCAATTTAGTGCCGCGTTTGATAAGCGTTTCGGAGAGCGTCGCTCTATCAATCGTCGTATTCGCGCCGATCTCAACGTCGTCCTCAATGACGACGGTGCCAATCTGCGGGATTTTATGGTGCCGGTTGCTAACGGGTGCGAATCCGAAGCCGTCGCTTCCGATGACCGCCCCACAGTGTATGATCACCCGATCACCGATGGTTATCTCTTCTCGGATACTGACGTGTGAATAGATAAGTCCATCAACACCTATCTTACTTCCCTCACCGATGCAGACAAAGGGTTGGATAACAGTGTCATCCCCGATTTCAACATTGTCGCTGATGCAAGCGAATGCCTGAATTGAGACGCGCTCACCGAGTTTAACGTTCTCTCCCAAAATTGCTGTCTCATGGACCCCCGGTAGTGCTTGATGGTTTTTGTCATACGAGAACATTTCCAGCACTTTAACGAAAGCCCAATACGGATTTTCAACGCGAATTGTTGGCTTTCCGTTCCCCTTAACACCGTGGCCAATAATAATCGCACCGGCTTGCGTCGTTGCTATAGCAGCGATATATTTGGGATTCGCGACAAACGTAATTTGAGTCGGGAGTGCCTCCTTGATTCCGGAAACCCCTGTAATCTCAATATCACCATCCCCAGAAAGATCGCCATTCAAGCGTTCACAAATTTCTTTGAGTTTCATACGCATCTATAATAGTCATCAGTCTTCGGTTTTCAGTCATCAGTTACAAGAGGTTTGGTTAAACGAAAGCCTCTTAACTGACAACTCTTAACTGATAACTGACAACTATTCCTCGTTTTTGTCCTTCTTGTCGTCTTCATTCATCAAGCCGATTAACTGCTGCGTCAAATCGTAGTCCTTTTTCACATAAAGCGTGATGAGCCGTTTTTCAAGGATGATGTCGTAGTTTTCGGCTTCACCAACTTGGATAATGAGTTCTTGAAGACCGTTGTAAATCGGTTCCATCAACTCTTGCTCTTTTTCAAGCAGTGCTTGTTGACCGACCTCGACCTCACGTTGGTATTCCTGTTGTTTGAGGAGAATTTCGTTGTCCAAATCCGCGGTCTGTGCTCTTTCGACGAAGAGCTCGGTTTTTGCCTTCTTCTCTTGTAGCGTCCTGATTTCGTCTCCCAGCTGCTGTAACTTCGCTTTCAGCCGTTCACTTGCCGCTTGGAGCAGTTGAGTTGCGTCCTTCGCTTTTGCAGATCCTTCTAAGACTTGTTGTGTGTTCACGACACCGATTTTGAAGGCTTGCTGCCCGATGCTTCCAGTACTAAAACAGAAGGCTGTGAGACCGATAATTAATATTGTTAGGCGTACTTGGTAAGCACCCAACCGAAATGGTTTCATAATTTAAATCCTTTCTTTCTTTTAAGAAAGAAATTAGTTGCCTCATTCTCTGCAGTTCTGACATTTGCTGCCAGAACTTCGAGTGTATGCGTTTGTCCATGATTTCCCGCCTTTTGGAGCGAGAACTTTAAAGGGGTGTTATCCCTACCCTTAACTTTGATAGCCGCCACGAATTGCGTTGTGAATCCTTTTCTTAGAATCCGGGTCCAACTGTGAAGTGGAATTTACCAGCGGGTTCACCGGTAACGCGGTCCAACCCATATCCCCAACCCAACCGAACTAACATACCGAGCATGGTAAACCGGGCTTCAAGACCGAGTCCTCGTTTCAAATTGATTTGGGTAAAGGGGTTTGTAACACTTTCATCCCACACCTGCCCTATGTCGAAAAACAGAGCTCCTGTAAGCTGCTGAGAGATGGGAACTCGATATTCCAAGTTGGCGAAGAATACCTTGTCACCACCATAAGGATTAGGAATACCCGATTCATCAGGATCGGGGTAGATTTCCCAATCTTCGTAGCCACGAATGCTATCTACACCGCCGAGGAAAAAGCGTTCATAGAATAGGTAATAGGCATCGGTGCTTTTACTTCGCATGTAACCGGCGCGGGCATGTGTGGCAATGACATGGTTCCACCAAGGGCTATAGAACCAACTGGTGTCCGCGTAGTATTTTTGGAATTTGTTATCCGCTCCCAAGAAACCGCCAGAGTATTCATAAGAGAGTGTGTGAAATGAACCTGCCGTTGGATCAAATAGGGAGGTGCGATAGTCGCGGGTATCCCTTCCAAGGGCAAATAGGATACTTCGCGTGGAGCGGTCGTATAGTTTTTCATCAAGGTTGTATGACTGCACACTTTCGTTCCGAAAGCGCACGGACAGATCGATGTCGTGTGCGATTGGTCGTCCGAGTGTTAGCGATGCGCCGCGTCTTGCCCAAATGTACCGATCATATATGGAATTGCTTCCCAACTGACGATTATAGAGCGCACCCACCGTTCCGTAGTAGCGGCGGAAGCGGCGGTTGTTGTAGATTCTGGCGTTAAGCCGAGTTGGTGTCCCCAAAATCCAGGGGGTTCCAAAACTGAGTTCGGCTGTGTGATGGTCACGGGTGCCTAATTCGCCCTTTACGTGTACCCGATAAGCGCGCCCGCGGAAATTGTTTTGTCCAACCTCTGCAACACCGAAGATTCCGCCTTCACTGCCGTAGCCACCACCGAGACTCAACATTCCCGTTCGGGGTGTTTCCGCGATGTTAACTCTTAACTCTTTTCGGTTTTCTTCGGATGTATCACTCGGGACAAAATCGACGGCACGGATAAAAGACCCCATCTGGAACAAACGTTGCCGCGCTTTGCGGAGTGCTTTCACATCTAATAACTCATCAGACTTGATTTTCAGGAAATCCAGTTCGCGTTTGACAACGTGTTCTTTCGTTTTTTCTAATCCGGTAATGGTTACCTTATCAATAATTATGACATCTCCTTCGTTAATGCTCAAGGTGATGTCAACGACACCATCTACTTCATTGAAGACGGGGCTGGGTAGGACTTCCGAAAGTAGGTAACCTTTATCGAGGTAAGCCTGCTGTAATTTCGCGATTGATTCGTCGAAGGTACCGCGGTTGAAAATCTCACCTTCTGCAGGGTCGAGCATGCTTCGTATCTTTTTTTCCGAGAAGAGGGTTTTCGCGCCGCCATCTACTTCAATTGTGTAAGTGCCTATAATAAATTCGGGTCCTTCATCAACGGTGATGTCAAGCATTAAACCGGTCTTGTCTTCTGTGAATCGTTTTTCATAGCCGTGGACCTTTACCTGTGCGAACCCGCGATCCTGATAATAATTTCGGAGATTGAGAGATAAGTCCTCTTCTTCAAAGAGTATCTGATCGAAAGGCTTACCAATACGGGTTTTGAGTTTTTTCCGTAGTGTGTTGTCGGAGACTTTTGTACTTCCAATAAAGTTGATCTCCTCGATCCGCACCCTCGGTCCTTCGTTTATCTCAAAAGTGACCTGAACAGTATTAGCTTCATCGTCTCTATCTCCGAGATGGGTTTGGATACCGACGAGATAATACCCTTTTTCATGATAAAGTTTCTCAAGTGCTCGTTCGCTTTCCCATCGTCGCCGGTCACTATAAATTTCTGAAGGGCGGAGCGTAATCTCATCTTTGAGTTTGCCGATGCTCAAGTTTTCGTTTCCGATAATGTTAATCCCGGAAATCTTTGGACTTTCGACGACTTTATAGATAACTTCTAATCCACCGCCTTCGACGGGTTCCACGTCTACGTTAATTTCGGAGAAGAAACCCGTGTCTTTATAAAGACTTTTCAGGTCTTGCGTAAGGAGTTCTTCGGATACTTCGGAGCCGACCTGCGTCTGGATAAGGGTACGCAGCATATCTTCGGAACTCGTTTTCACGCCTGCAAAAGAAATTTTCTTGACGAGGAGCATCGCGTCAGCAGGTGGTTTGGTGGCACTTGCTGTGGTGTCCTTGTCGGCTTCTAATTTGTCCTGTTGCTCGGCGGTTGCGGCTTGGGGACCGAACACTGTATTTGTCGTTTCTGTCGCTTCTTCCGCAAAAGCGGTGATCGCCGCAAGTCCGACGATTAGGCTTATCAGAATCAGAATGTTTTTTGATGCATTCATGATTAACTATCCTCCTGTGTCTTACATGTCTCCGCTCGCGTTTATAATTCCTTCATGCCTCAGAATTGTAGATCGGGGTGCCGTAGCTGTTTGCAAACTTCCGAAATGCGGCAATTAGTTTTTCTGTTATTTGTCCGGGCTGTCCATTCCCGATGGGGCGCTGGTCTATTTTCACAACGGGTATAACTTCGGCGGCTGTGCCGGTGAGGAAGCATTCATCAGCAATATAGAGGTCGTGCCGTGTAAAAACACGCTCCTCAACCCGCATACCCGCTTCACGGGCGATATCAATAACGCTGTTTCGAGTCACACCCTCCAAAATCCCCATGTGAACGGGTGGTGTGACAAGTACCCCGTTCTTGAGCCAGAAAATATTATCGCCACTACATTCGACGACGTAACCTTCGGCATTGAGCATCAATACCTCTTCTGCGCCCGACTGTTTGCCCTCAATTTTTGCTAAGATATTGTTTAGATAGTTCAATGACTTAATGCGCGGGTTAATGGCTTCCGCGTAATTTCGTCGGACAGAGACGGTTACGATCTCCAATCCCTCTTCATAAAACTTTTGTGGGTAGAGGGTGATTTTATCTGCAATAATTATTATGCTTGGCTTTGGACATTTAGCCGGATCGAGTCCGAGATCCCCTACCCCGCGAGTTACAACCAGTCGAATATAGGCTTCTGTGAGATGGTTCCGACGGAGTGTTTCCAGAACCGTTGCCTCCATCTTTTCAATGGACATGGGGATCTGTAACATAATTGATTTCGCAGAGTCGTAAAGCCGCTCAAGGTGTTCATCGAGTTTAAAGACCCTGCCGTTATAGGAACGGATGCCTTCAAAAACGCCGTCCCCATAAAGCAATCCGTGGTCAAACACCGAGACTTTCGCTTCTGCTTTGGGTAAAAATTCTCCGTCGATATAAATCAACATTTTTTAATTATGGCCTCCTGATCCAAAGAAACACCCAAGCAAAACCCGTCATTACATTTCGGGCAGGTTTCTGGTTATCCTGAACTGATATTTTAGAGTTGTGCAATTAATAAAAATAAATAGAGCCTTTCAGATCCTTAATACTGTTGGGACTCACTGGAAACCGGGGACCCCACCCACCACTGGGAAGGGGCACTAAATCTAATGGCGCGGTGTCCAAGGAGGCCCATCGTTAAAAAACCTTTCCGTCAACGAGTTGAACAACTCTGTCTACTTGCTGGGTAAGTTCTTGATTATGCGTTACGATAACGAAAGTTTGTCCAGATTTCGAGTTTAGATCCCATAGAAGTTCCAGCACTGCTTCGCTGCTTCGCCGGTCGAGGTTGCCAGTCGGTTCATCAGCGAGGACAACCTTCGGTTTATTGATTAAAGAGCGTGCAATTGCGACGCGTTGCCGTTCACCGCCGGACAGTTGACTTGGGAAGTGCGAAAGTCTTTCAGAGAGTCCAACGTAGTCAAGCAGTGCCTCTGCCTCTTCGTAAACCTGTTTATCGTTTGAGGTTGTTATTAAAGCCCCCATTGCGACATTCTCAAGTGCGGTAAATTCCGGTAATAAGTGATGGAATTGAAACACAAATCCTATTTCCTTATTCCGAAATCGAGCGAGCTCCGTATCGGGTAGCGTGAAAATGTCGTGTTCGTCGTATAAAACGCTTCCTGTTGTCGGTCGGTCAAGCGTCCCAATAAGATGGAGTAGTGTGCTTTTCCCTACTCCTGATGCACCGATGATCGCAAGTAATTCTGACATATATATTTCAAGATTGATGCCTTGAAGTACTGGAAGTTCCGCCTCGCCATCATAGTAGGACTTGTGTAAATCTACAACGCGGATAATTGTCTCTGCTGGATTCGGCACAGGCTTCCTCTTTTTTCTATTCATTCGGTACCGGTGCGGTTAGAACCGCACCTACCAGTCAAATGCGTAAGTCCTATTCATGTTGCAAGGCTTCGACCGGCTTCAAATTTGCCGCCTGCCATGCTGGATACAGCGTTGCAAGCCAGCAGATCAAAAATGAAAGTGCGTTGATGAAGATGACAAAAAACCAATTGATCTGTATCGGCAGCTGATTCATCTGGTAGACTTGACTCAGCCCAAGATCTGCGAGCGAAATCGGTCTAACGGCGCAATAGAGCGCGAACCCTATTACGATGATCCATAAAACGCCGAGTCCAAACTTCCACCCTCCACCGCGCGGCAGTGCTCGTCGCAATGCAATAAACACTTGTAAGAAAACTGGCACAATAAGTGCAAGCGTGAACCAGTAAGAAGGTCTCACATTATTGAAACTCAGAAGCCAACAGAGCGAGAGACCGAGAGCAGTACCGAGCATCGTTCCCAGTAACCCGATAACGCTGCCCTGAATCATAAATATTTTCATGATGTTGCCCCGTGATGTACCGAGCGTCCGTAGAGTGCCGATTGCCTTTGTCTTTTCCATCACGGTCATAATCAGTGTGCTTGCGATGTTAAAAGCCGCGACTAAAATAATAAGTGCTTCAATAACAACGGTGAGGATTTTCTCCATACGAAGTGCCGAGAAGAGTGGTGCCTGCATCTCCATCCACGTTCTTGCGTCCGGCATCCCCTCTAATACACTAAACTCGACGGTGTCCTCAATTCGTCTGGCAATCTGTGGTGCCAACTCCGCGTCAATTAATCGGACAAAGATGGCATTTATCCGGTTCGGTTTGTTATACAATTTTTGGGCGGCATCTATATGGATAAATCCGAAATTGTTGTCGTAAACTGCCATCTCGGACTCATAGAATCCAATCACAACGAAGTTCGCCAGATCCGGCACGAACATTGATTCGTTTATTTTCACAAGTTTAACGATAAGCCGTAGAACATCGCCTTTGATAATGCCGAGACGGGCTGCCAAGCGTGCCCCGAGAACAATACCGCCGGTAATAGTTTCATCTCTGATGAGCCGAGCGTCTTCAAGAAATGTCGAGTTCAGAAAGTTGGTTGATCCATCTACAAATTCTGAGAAGCCGGTGACTTTGTTTTCCTGAACTGGATCGATGCCTTTAATATAAATTACGTCCTGAATGGAGTCACTATGTTCTGGAAAAACACCAATCTGCGACAAAACAACGGGCGAAGTAGCGACGACTTCATCAATTGCTTCAATCTGCTCAATCCGATTTTGGTAGTTATCGAAATAACTGTGACCATGCAAATGAAAAACAACGTGTGCTTCGTTGGCAAGAAACCGATCTTTTAGTCCATGCTCAACGCCGTTTAAGACAGCAATCGCAAGAATTACGGTTGCTACACCGAGCGCAACACCACCGATAGAGATGATGCTGATAATTGAGATAAAGGACTGTTTTCGCCGTGAGCGTAGGTAGCGGGAGGCTACGAACCATTCAAATCTCATATATCCTCAGACGAGATAGGAGCTAATGAATTAAAGTCCACCTTTAGCATCCCGTATCCCATTAAATCCTCAAAGTTGTCCCATTTTTTGATGTGTTGCCGGAAGCATCCTTCGTAGCGCATCCCGATTTTTTCCAGCACCCGTCCTGAAGCAGGGTTTCTTTTGAAGTGTCTCGCATGAATTCGGTTCAACTTTAATACTTCAAAACCATACGCAACAACTGCTCCTGCTGCTTCTGTGGCATACCCGCAGTTCCAATAAGGTTTACCTATCCAGTAACCGAGTTCGCCATTTTCGTTCTTTAGGTCGAGTCTAAGTTCTATTCCGCCGATTAAGTTTTTGTCTGTTCTAAGTGTAATTGCGAAGTTTAGTGCTTCGTCTTTTTCAAACTTGTCGGAACAGGCGCGCATCCATTCTTCAGCCATCCCATCTTCGTAGGGGTGCGGCATATTCGTTAATGTTGATGCCACATCAAATTCACCTGCAAGGTGTTGCACATCCGCCGCATCTTCAAGTGTAAGGGAGCGAAGTAGCAATCTTTCTGTAAGGAGCGGTGGTGCGGACCTCATTTTTCTACGAACTCACATTTTAGTATACGGCACTGAATTGTATCTTCAAAAAAACGAACGGAGCATCAACCTTTCTGTGTGAAGTATCGGTGGTGCTATCATCTTAGCTTTCCGGACGCATTTGTGGAAACAGGATCACGTCACGGATGGAGTATTGATTCGTTAGCAGCATTGTCAGTCTGTCAATACCGATACCGAGTCCACCCGTCGGTGGCATACCGTACTCCAATGCGCGTAGATAGTCCTCATCTACCATAAAGGCTTCATCGTCGCCTGCCTCTAAACTGCTTGCCTGCTCAAGAAAACGTTGGCGTTGGTCTATCGGATCGTTAAGTTCACTAAAGGCGTTTCCAACCTCCATCCCACAGATAAAAAATTCAAAACGTTCTACGAACTCTGGATTTTCTGGCTTCTTTTTCGCAAAGGGTGAAACCTCGATAGGATGATCCGTTATAAATGTCGGTTGGATCAGTTTTGGTTCCGCAAATATTTCAAAGAATTCGGCTATAATTTCGCCTCTCGTCTCATCACCGGCTAAGTCAACTCCGGCATCAACTGCAGCTTTGTAGAGTTCATCTCCTGATAGTGGTGTTGGATCAATACCGCTGTATTCTTGGATTGCATCCACCATACTCAGCCTACGCCATGGCGGTGTGAGGTCGAGTTCGTAATCTTGATAGGGGATCTTCGTTGTCCCGTGAACCATTTTCGCCGTGTCAGCGATTAGCGTCTCCGTTAGTTCCATTATCTGAATGTAGTCGGCATAAGCCTGATAGAGTTCCAACATTGTAAATTCAGGATTGTGGTCCCTGTCCATCCCTTCATTTCGGAAATCGCGCGAGAATTCATAAACCCGCTCGAAGCCTCCTACAATCAGACGTTTGAGGTAGAGTTCGTTTGCGATCCGTAGATAAAGCGATTGTTCCAATGTATTGTGATAAGTTGTGAACGGACGCGCGTTTGCGCCACCATAAATCGGTTGAAGGACAGGTGTTTCGACTTCAATAAAACTTTGGGCATTGAGCATATTGCGGATTGCCTGGACGATTTGCGTCCTTTTTAGAAAGACATCCTTCACCTCGGGATTCATGATGAGATCAGCGTATCGTTGTCTATAGCGTGTCTGTTTATCTTGTAGACCGTGCCATTTTTCGGGGAGCGGTCGGATAGATTTGGAGAGGAGTTCTATGGAATCAACGAGTACTGTCAATTCCCCTGTTCGTGTTCGGAACACTGTTCCTTCAGCACCGACAATATCACCCGTATCGAAGCGTCGATAGATTTTATAGGGTTCCGCTCCGACTTTATCTCGGCGGACGTAAATCTGAATTCTGCCTTCACCGTCTTGCAGATGTGCGAAGCTGCTTTTCCCGTGGTCGCGCTTCGTCATAATTCTGCCTGCGATACGAATTTTCTGCGCTTCGTCGGGGGTTTCTTCGACATCGGCGAAATCTTGATGAATCGCGGAAGTTGTATGTGTAGGCTCGTATTTATGTGGATACGGCTCTACGCCAAATTCTCGAATCTCGTCCAACTTCTCGCGACGTTGCTGAATTAAATCTTTTGTTTCTTCCACGGTTCTTCCCTTCTTCGTTTTACTTTATCAGAACTATTGCTTTTAATATTCTAATGCAATTCTATAGACATATCACCCCTACGGGGTGGGGAAAGAGACGAAAACCCTTTCTGAAATGTGCAAAACCTGTTAGTAGCAGCTTGGGTTATTTTAATAATTATACTTTAGTTTTGCTCATAAAGCAACGAAAAAAGACGAATACCGGACAGTGTATTTTTCGGGTGCGCTATCCAGTTATTATTTTCGTGCCTTCATTTTGAGATAACTTTCGATGAAGGCATCTAAAGCACCATCTAAGACAGCGTTAACATTACCGCTCTCAACGTTTGTGCGTAGATCCTTGACGCGTTGATACGGGTGCAGTACATAAGAACGGATTTGGCTGCCGAAGTCGATTTCCAGACGTTCACTTCGCTGTTTTGAAATTTCTGCTTCACGTTCTTCACGATATTTTTCATGAAGACGCGAGCGGAGCAATTTCATGGCGATTTCGCGGTTTTTGTGCTGTGAACGTTCATTCTGGCACTGCACGACAATCCCGGTTGGTTTGTGTGTAATCCGAACAGCTGAGTCTGTTACGTTGACATGCTGTCCACCCGCGCCGCTCGCGCGATAGAAATCGATCCGCAGATCTTCCTGTTGAATATCCACGTCCACGGTGTCATCAACTTCAGGCGTAACGTCAACAGCAGCAAAGGAAGTGTGCCGTCGTTTGTTGAAATCGTAAGGGGACAAGCGAACAAGGCGATGTACACCGGCTTCGGACTGGAGATAACCGTAAGCGGATGTGCCGGTAACGAGGATAGTTGTGCCTTTGATGCCAGCTTCGTCGCCAGCGGTGATGTCAAGGATTTCAGTTTGATAGCCGCGTTGGTCACACCAGCGAAGGTACATCCGCATTAACATCCCCGCCCAATCCTGAGCATCGACCCCACCAGCACCGGGATGGATGTTGAGGATGGCGTTATTTTCATCAAACTCGCCTGTCAGCATTAACCGGAGTTCCATCTGTTCAAGGCGATTTGAGATGCTCTCCAATCCGTCTACAATCTCGGTTTGCAGACTTTCATCGTTCTCTTCGGTAGCGAGTTCAACGAGGGTCTGGATGTCTTCAATTTTGAGATTGAGTTCTTCGTACGCTCCAACTTCGTCTCGGAGAATAGCGATACGCTGATTAACCTTTTGAACACGTTGGGCATTGCTCCAGAAGTCCGGGGAGATGGTCGCTTCTTCGAGTTCAGCTAATTCTTTTTGTTTTTCAGCCAGGTCAAAGATAGCCTCCGATTTCCAGAAGGCGGGTTTGCATCTCTTCAACCTGGTTTTTTAAATCTACAAGCATTTCATTCCTCATGAATCGTTAAGAATATCTACGACGGAATCGGAGGACGATTAGACGACCGAACCATCCAACGCAGATTAAAGCACAGAGAATCGAAAACCAATCCCCGTAGCGGGTATAGAGCGTCTGTTCACGTTTCGCAGACGGAAGCAGTGGAACGGATGTGATAAGCGTTTGGGCGGTGGTGTCCGGTGTTATCAAAGGAGTCGTTATTCTACCGAACTTATCCACTACGCATGTAAATCCGCCGTTTGCACACCGAAATACTGCGATCCGATTCTCGATTGAGCGGAAAGGTGCCATCGACAGGTGTAGTTCTGGGAAAGCAGTCCCTTTGAACCAAGCATCGTTTGTGAAGATTCCCATGACCCTTGCCCCTTTTTGGACAGGTCTGCGGAATTCGTCCGGAAACACTGATTCAAAGCAGATTGAAACACCAACGTCTGTTCGCTGGGGATCCGCCTTGTCTTTGGCATTAGACACTGCCTCGCGGTAGGGAGGTCCCAACCCATTACTGGCAATTTCCGTTTTATGTTTAACGTTAAACACCGGTAAAAGGTTTACTGTTTTTCCCGGTGTAAAGGGTTTGAACTGGATAAAATCGGGGATGAAATCTGGAAGTAGGTGTTCCAGAGGTACATATTCGCCGAATGGAACGAGGTGCATCTTGGCATAACTTCCATGTATCTTTCCATCTGGAGATATTGAAAGGACACGGTTGTATATCTGTTCACTCTTTTTGACGTTCTTGGAGAACTCTCCTATTGCCTTGTCTGTTTCTCCTTGGTTAGCCGTGCCGATGAGTATTGGCGTTGCCGTGTTGCGAAGCATTTGGGCGAATCTACCGTGGTACGTTGGCCACGCGCCTGTCAGTGCCTCGCTTCGGATTGCTGTTTCGGGCCACACAATTAAATCAGGTTTTTCTGTGCTGGTTTTATATGTGAGGTTGATATAACGCTGCAAAATCGCTGGAAATTGACGTGTGTCCCATTTCTGGAGTTGTGAGACGTTGCCGGGAACGAGCGCGATTTTCAAGGTTTCCGTATTTGTGGCTTTGTCTAAAGGTGCAGCGTTCTTAAGTTGAAAAATCCCGTAACTGAAGCAGAAGAGCGTCAGAATTAGTGGTAGGATTATGGCACGAATTTCCTGCCGCCATTGGTGACGGTTGCAAAGCACGGTGGCGATACCTGCATTGAAAAGCACAATGATGAAACTGATCCCGTGCACACCAATGAGAGAGGCTACCTGTATTCCCGGTAGATTGTTCCATTGTGAGTAACCGATGCTTCCCCACGGAAATCCTGTTAGCATCCAACTCCGTACCCATTCCAATGCTGTCCAGATGCAAGCGGCTGCGATAGGAAACAATATACCAGAACGCCATGGCGCAAACCTTAGCAACACAGCAAAAATGGCGAAGTAGACGGCAATATATCCGACTAATAGCAGATACGCCATCATCGTCACGAGAATATTCCCTGTCGTTGTCGCGAAAACACCCGCATACGGATAGAGAAGCAGGATAGCGGGAAGCAGCCCCGCAAAAAACAGAAATCCCGTTACGTAACCGATCCAGAAAGCGGATTTCCAGTTTGTTGCGCGCGTCAATGCAATGAAGAACGGCACCATCGCAACCCAAGCACACGGAAAGAGGTTTAAATTAGGGAAGCTAAGAAACAACAGTAGTGCTGAGAGTGCCGCAAATATCCAGTGTTGATAGCGTTTCAAGAGGTTTTCCGTGGGGATACCCTCCGTTTTCTTGTATTTGACTCTCTTTAATTTTATGTTACGGAAGTGGCATCTGTCAAGGGAATTCTGAAGTTTCACAGAAGCGTTCAGTTTTCAGCAGATATAGGTTTGTGGTGGGACGACCTTAATTGTCTGAACCAGGATTTACAGGATTCAAGGATTTTCAGAAGCGCGTGTTGGGTTTCTCTTCGTTCAGCCCAACCTACAATGTGACAACCGAAACGCGTGTTGGGTTTCTCTTCGTTCAACCCAACCTACAAACTAATAACTAAAAGAGGTCTGTTTTCAATAGGTGTGCGATTTTGATGAACACGATTCGCTCAGTGTCTCCCGCTACGTCCCGATTGTCATTGTAGACGATAAATAAATTACTTTCGGGACGATACTCATAGGCGAAGAGTGCGAAGACTCGACGTTCTCTCTCTAACGTGAATTCTGCGCTTGCTCTCGCATACATCCGTTGCGCAAATTGGTAATTTACAATAAAGCGGCGCGTCCATTCTGAAAGTTCCCACTGCATTCCATTGGGTTGTTTCTCATGAAGTCGCTGTAAAATAAACTCGAAACTGAGTTTTGCTGTGGGACGAATCGTGATCTCCGGGCGGATGAAGAATGTGTCTTTATCATCGCGGACACCGAAGCGTCCGGTGTTTCGGATTTGCACGTATTTTGGTGGGAACCATCCGGCGAAGAAACGGACAGTTCTATCGGTAAAAGGTTTGTTGTCCTCATCAACGTGATAATACCATTCAGGTCCGAGCAGGAAAAAGAAATTGTAAACCCCGAAGAGTCCGCTAAAACTTGCTCTGTGGTTTGTCAATTCGCCTGTGTGGTTCGCGAGGCGTTCATATTCGGCTTCACCGCGAAGTCTTTCAATAGCACCTTTATACTGTTTATTATAACGACTTCTGATGACAACACCACGTCTATCAACACGTGGAATGAAACCGGTTTCAGGATTGAAGTGCTCCCCGAAATCTGCGTAAATCGCATCGAGGGAGAAGACATTTGTCCTACGAGAGAGTTGGACAAAAACAAGGTCGTCCGCGGTGCTTTCTGCCATATCAAGTCCGCCTGCTTTCCATTCCCTTGCATATTCCAAGTTGAGATTCGTAGCGGCGGGGAGTTGAATGCGGGCATCAAGTCCTCCTGCGCGGTCGTATGTGGCACCACGTTGTTTGTTAACGCCCAAGAACCCGACAGATGACGTTTTACCAACTTCCCGTTGCAGTCGAAAAACGGAGTAATTATAGTTCGCGAGAGGCAATTCGCCTGCTTCTATTTCTTTATCTGGGTTTTCCGGTCCCGCCACGGCTTGCATGAAGGCGAGATTGTATTTACTGAATTTCCCGATGACCTTTCCACCACCGAGTAAATCTTCGACCCGTCGGCTGTAGAACAGGTCAAGAGGCATTTGGAAGAGTTCATTTCCTTCAAGGAAAAACGGACGTTTTTCGGGAAAACGGAGTGGAACATCGCTAAGGTTCACGAGGTCGGGATCCGCCTCAATTTGCGCGAAATCGGGGTTTAACGTTAAATCAATTGTAAAATCTTTGATCGGATACCGGAGATCAAGTCCTACATCTGGTTTCACAGATGCTGTCGTTTCGCCATCTTTTGGTTGCAGTATTTGTGGCTTTAGTGTGCCATACGGTTTGAATTTCACGGGTCGTTTGGTAACCAAGTCTGAAATGGGAAGATTCGTTAGATGTCCAAATTCTGACACGGCGTACTGTCGATCGCCCAAATCTGACCATGTCTGTTCTTCCGCAGGGACTTCATCATTTCGCCAAAAGTTGATACCCCATGTCGCTGTTTCCGTTCCCTTTGAAAATCGGAGTTCGGCGAATGGGATAGCAAATTCTGCTGTCCATTTGTCTGTCCCTGCTGCTGCCTGACCTTGCCAATCGCAATCCCATGAAATGGCGGTACCAATCCTGGATTGTCCTGTGCGTCTGTTCGCGCCTTCATTAATCAGACGCCTGTCGGTTTGTGTGCCGAGTGGATTTAAAGCGAAGGCATAGCAGTTTCTGCCGTCAAGGAAGGTATCGATTAAGACTTCAACATGATCGTCAGAGAAAAAGAAAGAATCGCGTCGGGTTTGGTTCGCGGCGAGATTGCCCATATCAGCTTTGAAACATTCAAACGCCACGTAAAGTTTATTCGCATCGTAGACGACGTAAATAGTAGTGGGTTGCGTCGCGGGTTCGCCACGCTGGGGTTCAAACTGAATCAATTCACCGGTTTTGGCACCCTTTTGCCAGCATTCATCGTCCAATTTTCCATCAATTTTTGGGGGTGTTTCGGTGCGTACTGCTTTGATTATTCGATTTGCAGGGGTTTGAGAGTCTTCTGTATCTGCAGGCAATACCTTAAGACCCCATAAACAAAGGGTGAAGTAGACTGCGAATGTTAAAAAAAATGGGCTTGTGAGCCGTGCCCTAATTGTTAGCATTGGTTTATATGTTCAGAACCTCCTTTTGGTGTCAGTCTATTTTATGATTTTAGCGTTGATCTGTTTTTCTGTCAATATCAAAAGGAGAGGATGCCAGAATCATTCAGTATTTAAAGTAAACCAAATTAAAGCGATTTGCGTTTTTAAGGCAAATTGCGTTATTATATATATCGCAAGCATATAAAATCAGAATCGCATTTAATAATGAAAAGAGGAGTTACATTTCAGTGCGCTTTTTTACACGTAAAACTTTTACACTACTTATATGGCTCGCCGTCTTTTCCCCAATTACGGCTCTTGCGGGACCCGGACGAACGGGTGCACAAATCCTGAATCTTGGCGGCGGTGCGCGAGCGAGGTCCCTCGGCGACGCGTTTTCTGCGATGTCTGGTGATGTGACGACATCGCTCTGGAACCCAAGCGGACTTGCGGATATGCCTGAGAGCAAACTCCGTTCCGGCAAAAAAGCGGCGCAAACCTCAATGTTTTATACAGATTACAGTGCGCCTTTCGGGGAAGCCGGGGAAGGGTTATATTATACGTTTATCTCTGGTGCGATGCCCCTCGGTGACATTGGAACTATCGGTGCCACGCTTCAGATGCAAGGGCAAGGCACAATCGCTGTGACAACCGACTCGCCGGATGTCCTCCGTGAGGAGAGTCTCGGAACCAACTTCGCCTTCACATTCTCTTATGCGGACCGGATTACAGAGTCTTTGTCAGCGGGAATTAGTGGTAAAATGATTCGAATGGTGCTCGGGCGAGAGAATGGTAGTTCTTATGCTATCGATTTAGGTGCGCAATATCTTCTCCCTTTTGAGCTCATGCCCACGACAGTTGGTGTTGCTATCCAGAACGTTGGCCCCGGCATATCGTTCATTGATGAGAACCAAGCGGATCCCTTACCACGCTTTTTTCGGCTTGGGACTTCCGTGAGTCTTTATCAGGATCAATATAATCACGTGCGTTTGGTGAGTGGTCTCACAGCCTATATCGATAAATTAGCAGAGGATGAAGATGAATTAGCCCTTGATTTAGAGCGGCTTAATGCTGAAAGGGAGGAAAAGTTGACGCGTGAGCAACTCCTGTCCGATCGCGGGGTAGGTATCCGAGCATTTGAATGGCGGCATCTTCAAAAGAACCTCGGCTTGGAGTATTGGATCGCCGATCTACTTGCGCTCCGAGTGGGTTACAAAGTTGAGCCCGGTATCCACCTCGCAAACTGGACGGATTATTTTACGGGTGGTATCGGCGCGAAGCTATCTCTATTTAATCTCGATTTGAGTTACGGTCCGAGTTTTGGTCCAAACAATCAGCGGCTCATTGAAGTAACAGGAATAGTCGCCTTTTAAGAGGAAAATAATAGTAAAGTCAATGTACCCCCGCCTAAAGGCAGGGGGTTTGTAAAATACAAACCCTATCGGTCTACCGATAAGTTTCTCGTTTCACAGAGGTTGGTAACCCAACGCTCTCCACGAAGGGTGCAAGCCACCCTAAAATCTATACGAGTGCTATTTTCGGGAACGTGCAGTTACGCAATTTCGTTTCCCATTACACTCAGCGTCTCCTCCACCAGCGTCTGCCTGTTTCTTTTCCGTATGGTGCTGTAGCTTTACACGAGTCGCACACGGGGGTAGCGAAACAGCCGCATAACTCGCAACCTTGCACTACAAGGAACATTCTAACATTTTTGACACGTTTCGTCAAGAAAAAATATAGGAGCCGGGCTTTCCTCCCCTGCCTAAAGACAGGGGAAACCTCCAGCCCGAAAAACTTGGTGAAATTTAACGCCGAAACTTTAATACTGGTGCTGATCTTCTGTTTGTTATTGTCTAGTGTCTGCTTCGCTGCCGAGAGCCTTAAGGCAGAACCTTTCACAGCCTTCTATCTCGATTCTGCCCTTGGAAATCGTTCGCTCGCGAATCAATCCACTGTTGCTATGAAGGCGATTCAAGAACTCCCGACGCTGAAATCTCCAAATGAGGCGTTCCTTTATTCGCTTGTCGTTCCGGGTATGGGGCAACTCTATACAGGTGCTAAGCGTGGCTATTTTTACATGGCAGCAGAGGGCGTTTTCCTCGCGAGCTATTTTCTTTTGTGGAACAACGCTTCAAACATTCGAGACGACTATCGTGATGTTGTCAGGCAACACGTTGTTTTTATCGGTCCTGGTTCCTTTGAGGATTGGGATCCCATTGAGGATTTTGAGCACGCCACCCAATATGAAACATGGAACCATGTCTATGATTCTGAAGCGACGCGGGCACGGACTGGAAAGTGGTACTGGACGGATCTCGACCCTGCACTCAAAAATGAAAAGGATGGTGATATCGGGTTTGACTCGCCTCGTCGTTTAGAAGCGTTTGACCTACGGCAAAAAGCGAACGATACCTTTCAACGCGCGAAGTTCTTTTTAGGTATGGCAATTTTGAACCATGTTGTGAGTGCTGTGGAAGCGAGGATTACAACTAAACGCTTCAACACCCGCGTGCAAAATACGCCCATGCAGACAGGAGTCAACGCTTTTGAAATAGATGTCCAAACTAACATGTCAGCAGGTGTGCTAACAAGTGCGCTTGTGCTACGGAAAAGATTTTAATTTTACCTTGCGGAGGAACAACGGACGTTTGGACTTTGACGTGCGTTTCTTAAGTCCGTCCTCCACTTCGTTACGGACTACAAATTTTAATGCTATTTTAAGAAGTAAAGGAGGTTAGTCGAAAACCTCTCTTAACTGACAACTGAAAACTGAATAAGGAGGACTGCTATGCCATTAGAACTATCACTACTTTTGGACGCACTCAATTCGGTTACTGCGATTCCTATAGTCCCTTTTAAAGGGGACAAGATTGATTACACCGGACACGCCAAAAACGTTGACTATTTGATGCGTAATAACTATCTCGACGAAGGGCGGCAGCGGGTCATTGCTATTGCGGGGACAAGTTTGATTCATCATATCAGTGAAACAGAGCAGCTTCGTCTCATCGATAAAACTGGACAACAGATAGGAGATGATGGCATCCTCATGTCTGGTATTGTCCCTAATCCGATTCGTCAAGCCGGGCAACTTATTGATGCACAGGCGGAACTCCGTAGACCACCAGATGTGTACTTGCTTATGCCCTTGACCGGTGTCTCCAGTCCAGAAGGTATTTATCAAGAATACATGAGATTCGGAGAAGACTACGGCACTGCCTGTGGTGCGCGGTTCCTCTACTATTTCCGTCAGAAACGCGACATAGCAGCGGTCATTCGCCTCCTAAATGATTCTCCACATTTCGTCGGTGTGAAAATAGGCACAGGTGAAGAGGACGTTGCGCCACTCGTTGAAGGCGTAGGTGATAGTGGGATTGTGATGTGGGGTATCGGTGATAGGTGTACGCGTCCTGCTGAGTTAGGAACGAAAGGGCATACTTCCGGTATTGCTGTTGCATTTGCACGCGCCTCTGACGAGATTAACAATGCCCAACGCCGAGGCGATTATGAGACCTCAGCACGCATTGAAGCCGACATCGCACCGCTTGAGGATATCCGTTTTATGAACGAGCGGGTTTATAACTATTCCGCTGTTATTGAGGCGATGATCTTGAGCGGTTTTGACGATATCGCTGCTGGAACTGGTGGTCCGTTTAACCCGCGTGTCCCGTCGGAAATTCAGGAGCAGCTTCGGGGGATAGCGCAAAACTTGAAACGGTATCATTAGTGAATTTACGGGCACCCACAAGGGATGCCCCTACAAGTTTACGGGCACCCACAAGGGATGCCCCTACAGGAGATCTACATCTCTGTAGATTTCCTTTTTTATCCGTTTTATGCTGGGTATCGCGCTTGAAAAATCCTTGCTATAGAACAGAAGTCGGGAATCGGAGTTCCCTCCTACAGACTGACTGCTTCTGGCTGATTTGACAATGGCGTTTCTTCATGATACAATAATACTACTAATAATGTATTTTTGTTTATTGAAGAGATCTCCACGATGTCGTATGATAGTTTAGCACTTCGTCTGGTTGTTGAAGAGTTGCGTGAAGCCCTTTTAGACGGGACGATTCGACATATTGAACAGGCGAATCCTCACACTTTTTCGTTTAAGGTAGGTCATGCTGCCCAGACGCAGTGGCTTACTTTATCCGCACATTCGTTGCATGCTCGCGCCCATCTCATCGAAAAACCGCCATCTGGACAAAAACAATCCTATCTCGCGGATTTCCTCGCAACGCATCTTAGACGTGGTACTATTACCGCGATTGAGCAGCTCGGTTGGGATCGGATACTTAAGATCACCGTTCAACCCACATCTGATGACCCGATACAGCCCTCCCCCAAAGCGATTGTCGCTGAATTTATGGGTAAGCATAGCAATATTATCCTGATTGACGCGAGCGATGACAGAATCTTGGAAAGTTTCAAGCGTATTGATGAAACAATGAGCCGACATCGAGAGATTTTGCCCGGCGAAACCTACATTTTACCGCCACAACAGGATAAATTGGATCCTTTAAGCTTGGACGAGTCAACGTTTATTCAACTGTTTAGTGAGCCACAAGAGGTGAGTTGGCGGCAGCTTTTTAATAAGATTGACGGTCTCAGTCCGACCTTGGCGAAGGAAATTATCGCGCGGACAACTCAAACAGATCTCTGGAGTGCCTATCAGCAGGTAATTGCCTATTTCAATCCAGAGAGCGCTTCACCGCAGCTGCTCATGGATGAAGATGAACCTCTTGCAGCATCACCCCTACCGTTGCATCAATTTCCGAACGCATCCGCTCAGGCTTTTGACACGATGAGCGATGCACTCGCTGCTTATTACGATGCGATCACTCTGAAAGAAAACATTGCTTCAGAACGTCGCGCTCTCAAGCAGGCATTGACGAAACAAGAGAATCTGGTCCAGCGGAAGGCAGCAGGGCTACACAAAGATTTGGAACGGGCAGAAAAGGCGGAGGATTACCGCATTCAGGGTGAATTGATTCTCGCTAATTTACATACTATCAGTCGCGGACAGAAACAGGTTGCGCTGCAGAATTACTACAGTTCTGAGCTTGAGATGTTGACCATCCCGCTCAATCCTGAACAGGGTCCCTCTGAAAATGCACAGACCTATTTCAAAAAATACACGAAAGCGAAACGGGGGCATTCACGTATCCAACAGTTGATTTCGGATATAGAGGCGGATCAGGAAACATTACAACTCTATGCGTCCAAATTAGAAGCGGCTGACGCGTTAGAGGCTCTGCAACGTCTGCGTACGGAGTTTGTCGCCAACGGCTATCTCAAGGCCGCACAACGGGGTAAACAGAAACAGGAGGTCAGTGCCGGTCCCTTCCGAAGGTATACCTCTGCTAACGGCTTTCAGATATATGTTGGACGGAACAGTGAGTCTAATGACCTGCTCTTGCGTCAGATTGCCAAGCCGCGTGATATGTGGCTTCATGCGAAGCAGATTCACGGCTCGCATGTTATCATCCGAAACCCAGAGAATCGTCAGGACATCCCGATGCCGACGTTATTACAAGCTGCGCAACTTGCTGCTTACTATAGCAAAGCGCATCACGCCAGTAATGTGCCTGTTGATTATACATGGGCGCGGTATGTCGTGAAGCGGAAGGGGAACGTCGCGGGTTATGTGCATTACACGCGTGAGAAGACGTTATATGTTGAGCCTGCTGTGCCGTCTCGAAAAGAATAAAAGGTTTGCTTTCTGTTGGAGTTATGTTATGATTGCGTATAAAGGCTATATTGGTGCTGTTGATTTTGATCCAGAAATTGATCTTTTCCATGGAACGGTAGTTAACACCAATGAAGTAATCACGTTTTATGGAGCATCTGTCGCTGAACTCCGCGAAGAGATGGAAAAATCCGTTGTGGGTTACCTTGAATTCTGCAGGGAGCTGGGGATAACCCCAGAAAAACCTTTCTTAAAGGAAATTTTAAATGACTGATTTGAGAAACACTATTGCCCACATCCTTGAACACAAGCAACACTTAGCAGAAGCCAATGAAGCGACCACTCAGCAATATGTCGTTTTACCGATTCTTCGGGCTTTGGGATGGGATGATGCCAATTTAGTGTCTATGGAAGTTCTGCCAGTGCTTGAGTTTGCCTATAACAAGCATCTCGGAAATTGATGCTAATTGGACCTACCACATATACTTTCTATGCCAACCCCTGAAATTTGTAGACACTATTTTCAATTGTGTTATATTAACATGAGTTTCGTTAAGACATTCTATTTGAGTAAGATCCCTCTATATTTCGGTGAAACTGAACGGTCATACGATACAGATGTCGCCCCTACGGGGCTTGGGAGGTTGGGTTAACCGGTTCTATACAGATACCGCCCCTACGGGGCTGCGGCTCTTGGAAATCAATGAGATGTTTTTTCTACGAGTTACGCTCGCGTGGAAACTCGTAAAAAATATCAAAAGGTTTGAACATTGTGCATCAAACAAACTTATGGTAAAGGGACCGTATTATTTGGCGATTGCAAGAAGGCGAGGATACAATCCTCGCCAGCGGCGATGAGCGTTTATTATTAGAAGGCGAGGATACTCGGGGAAATACCCAAGCAAAACTCCCTCGCCAGCAGCGAGAGGGTTGCCTTATTATCACACTTATTTGGCGATTACAAGAAGGCGAGGATACAATCCTCGCCAGCGGCGATGAGCGTTTATTATTGGAAGGCGAGGATACTCGGGGAAATACCCAAGCAAAACTCCCTCGCCAGCGGTAGTGAGCGTTTGTTTCCTGAAAACCTGTCTACATGTTTCGATCTTTACTATAAATTGTCTAAACTTTAGTATAGGAGGAATTCGTTATGAAACTGGTTAAGGTGTTCGTACTAATTGCTCTGTTTTGTGCTGTCAGTCTTTTTTCAGCAGGAATTGCTACGGCGTTAGACGAATGGGTACATATTGATTTGGAAGCCGTTGTCAACACGAAATTGGTTGACCACCAATGGTGGACGCTGAACCCTGGTGATAGTACGCTCTCACGTTTACCGATTGATGAGGTTGGCGAGTTTGAGGGGCCGGACGGAAAGGTCGAGTTTCAAATTATAGACGGTGCCATCGTCCTCTTCGGGACCAATGCCGCGAAATGGCCCAAGGCAGTCAACGATATCGTCATTGGTGGTAAGGCAAAATTCGTCTATTTTTTCCATGCGACTGGGTGGGAACAGAATGGCGTTCCAAGCTACAAGTTTGTGATGCACTATCGGAGTGGCAAGGAGGAAGAGCTTGAGATGATTTCGGGTTTTAACTCGGATGATTGGTGCCACGATGATGCTGCACTCGAAGACGATAATTCTGTCTGGGGATGGGTTAAGAAGGAAGGCGGTCCTTGTGGACACGCAGGATTAATTACGACAAAGTGGGAAAACCCGCGCCCCGATGATTGGATTGAGACGATAGATGCCGTCTCTTTGGAATTAGGTTCGGTTCCTGTCATTCCGGCGATTACTTTAGGTGAAGCAACACTTGCAGTTGACCCAGCAGAAAAATTGGCTGTTAGGTGGGGAAGCCTAAAAAGTCCACGTGGATTCTAAGAATTGCTTTACTTGTAGGCGAGGTTTTTTGCGGAAATATCCAAGCAAAAACACCTCGCCTATTTTTATGTTGTCGCGTTCCAATAGGGATCATTTATGGTAGGGTGAGCGGGCACCCACAAGGGGTACCCCTACAGGTTGGCCTTCATAGCCAACTTGCCAATCCGAAATAACAGCGGGCACCCACAAGGGGTGCCCCTACAGGTCTTCGCCATTTTGATCGGAAGCTCGCAATCAGGAGATCGTTCCGTGATATGTCGGGAATCGGAGTTCTCTCCTACCAAGAGTCGGGAATCAGAGTTCCCTCCTACCAAAGAGTTGAATGCCCCTGCGCGTCCTACCATAAAAAATTGACTTTATGGGGTGTCTATGCTATAATTATAATAGCGATTTGTAATCGCAACACTTTTATATTTAACATTGAAACACTAAAAATCTATACAGGAGGAATTCAATGCCAGCAAAGCAAATTATCTTTGACGAAGAAGCGAGGGTGGCACTCAAGCGCGGCGCGGATACGCTTGCGAATGCCGTGAAAGTCACTCTTGGTCCCCGTGGCAGAAATGTTGTCATTCAAAAATCTTTCGGGGCACCGCTGGTAACATGCGATGGTGTTACCGTCGCAAAAGAAATTGAACTCCCGGACCCGTACGAAAATATGGGTGCCCAACTGCTCGAATCGATTGCGACTAAAACAAATGACGTTGCCGGAGATGGCACGACCACTGCGACCCTATTAGGGCAAGAAATTCTTCATGAGGGTCTCAAGAACGTCACAGCTGGTGCGGATCCAATGCAGTTAAAAATCGGTATCGACAAAGCCGTGACCACTGTCATTGATGCAATCGCTGCACAGAGCCGTGCTGTCAATACACATGAAGAGGTTTTACAGGTAGCCTCAATTGCAGCCAATGATCCAGCAAACGATAGCAATATTGGTTCTATTGTCGCTCAATCTCTTGAACAGGTTGGAAAAGACGGTGCTATCACGATTGAGGAAGGGAGAACCTCAGAAACGACGGTTGATATTGTTGAGGGGATGCAGTTTGATCGCGGTTTCCTCTCCGCTAACTTTGTAACCGACGAGCAGGCACAGGTTGTCGAATTTGAGAATCCTTATATTCTCATCAATACCGATAAAATTTCCTCAGTAACTGATCTCGCACCAATTCTGGAAAAGACGATGCAACTCGGCAGATCCTTGCTTATTATTGCTGAGGATGTTGAAGGCGAAGCACTCTCTACACTGGTGGTGAATAAACTGCGTGCAAACCTTCAGGTTGCTGCTGTTAAAGCCCCCGGTTTCGGGGACCGACGCAAAGAGATGTTGGAAGACATTGCGATCCTAACGGGCGGTCAGGTCATCTCTGAAGAGACCGGCATCCGTCTGGAAAACATTGTTGTTGGCATGCTGGGAACAGCCCGACGTGTTGTTGTTGACAAGGATAACACCACAATTGTCGGTGGTACGGGTGCTAAAGAGGGCGTTGATGGAAGGGTCGCACAGATCCGGACACAGATAGAAGAAACAACTTCCGATTATGACCGAGAGAAGTTAGAAGAACGCCTCGCGAAACTCGCGGGTGGTGTCGCTGTTGTCAATGTCGGTGCTGCCACAGAAGTAGAGATGAAGGAGAAGAAGGCTCGATTTGAAGATGCGCTCGCTGCGACGCGTGCTGCTGTTGAAGAAGGCATAGTCGCTGGCGGCGGTACGGCACTTTTACGTGCTGCATCGTCACTGAGCGCGTTGGCATTGGAGGGTGACCAAGACACGGGACGCAATATTATCCGTCAAAGTTTGCTCTCGCCCATCCGTGCTATTGCGGAAAATGCTGGTATGGAAGGTTCCGTTGTTGTCGCGAATGTCCAAGAAGGTGAAGGCAATTACGGGTTTAACGCTGCAACAAACGAATACGGCGATATGCTTGAAGAGGGGATTGTTGACCCGACGAAAGTTGTCCGCTCGGCATTACAGAATGCCTCCAGTATCGCAGGTTTGCTGTTAACTACGGAAACTCTCATTACAGAAATTGAAGAACCACCGGATCCAGCGGCAGCCGCTGCTGATCCGCACGCTGGTCATTTCCATTAGGTTGATTCATCCGTAGGCGCGCTTTATGAGGATTAAAAATTTAATTTGGTAATGTGCCTGTTAATTGTCAGAATCAGGATTTCCAAGATTCAAGGACTTTCAGGATTGGATTTCCTTGTTGACTGAAAATTTCCTCATAGAATTACCGAAAGATTTTATTAAACTTCATCAAATCGCGCCTGCCAAGGGTTTTGCTATAAGGAAAACAACAATATGAATCAAACACGAGATTCTTTATTTACTGAAACTTGTGAATTCCTTGAACGAAGCAAAAACGCTCTGGAACAACACATAGGACTTTGGGATACCGGTGGCAAATTTATAGTCATAATCCCAAGCGGAATACCTGTCCGTTGCCAAAGCCCAAGAGAAACTTTCAATCAAGTAATTATAATGCTTGGAGTAGAGGACGTGTACAATCTCGGTATTTGAACTCCAAGCAGACTTCTCATTTCAAATGAACCTGGAACTAATCAGAAATTTGAAATTGCCCCAGGACGTTACATTCAGACTGCGTTTAGTAATCGTCATAAAGCAGAAATACTTTTGCAGATTGCTGAAGAGCTTGATATTGAATTGTTTATCATAGACATTGCTACAAACAATAATCTAATAACAGCATGGAAAACACATGATGATAGGCAGATTCATACTCTTCAGTAACGCACCCCTTCATAAGTAACACAATTCGTCGCGATGCTTAAAATCATGCTGTGGGACAGAAGTTAAACTTCCCACACTAAATAAGGAGTATAAAACCATGGCAGCAGGGCCTGAGAATCATATATTCTTTGGAGAATCTGGCGAAAAATATCTATTTAAATGCCACCGAGTAAATCCTTTCAGAGAATTTGGTAATTCACTCGATAGACCATGCGTTTACATTTTCGCTAAAGCAATTCATAACAATGTCTCTGGATATTCGGACTATGAAGTTCTTTACGTTGGTGAAACTGAATCATCTAAAAATCGTCCTGTTAGTGCCAAACATGAAAAATGGGAATGGGCGAATAGGAATAGGGCGAATTATATATGTATCCTGGATTTTTCTGATAAAGTAGATGCTAAATCTAAACGCAAAGATATTGAGGATGACTTGGTTGGTCACTATGACCCTATGTGCAATAAAGACAATCCATTTCAATAAACAACTCCACTCAACAACACTCTTGAAATAATGCATAAGACAGATGTAGAAAGGACTAACTATGCCAACAATCGATTTTAATGGGAAACAATTTATAAGGGGACATCACTTGACTGTGCCTATTAAGACGTTAGAGATAGATGGCGAAAAATCCTTTACTGGTGAGTCTGAACCATCGCTTGACGATAATCTGATTATACACGGCGACAATTTGAACGTATTGAAAGCACTCCTTCCAAGGTACGCAAATAGTATTAAGTGCATCTATATTGATCCGCCATACAATACTGGCAATGAGGAATGGGTTTACAATGACAACGTCAATAGTACACTTATGCAGGAATGGCTCAAGAAAAATAGTCCCATTGATGGTGAGGATTTGGAACGCCATGATAAATGGCTGTGCATGATGTGGCCGAGATTGAACTTGCTAAAAGAACTGCTATCCGATAATGGTGTGATCTTTATCTCAATTGATGATAACGAAGTACATCGTTTGCGAATGTTGATGGACGAGATTTTTGGAGAAGGTAACTTTGTTGCTAATATTGTGTGGCATCACAGAAAATCAAGTCAAAATGACATAGATATTTCACTTTCTCATAACCACATACTCTGCTACGCCCTTGAAAAGACTTCTTTTACTTTCAACGCTGAAGATGTTGATGAAAGCAAATTCTCCAATCCCGATAAAGACCCTCGTGGTCCGTGGGTAGCAGATCCAATGGATGCCCCCCATATTAGGGAAAATTTGACATACGAAATAACAAATCCCAATACCGGGAAAGTTTATTTACCACCATCGGGAAGACATTGGAGGTTCTCTAAGGAAAAGTACGACATTGCCTTAAGAGAAAAGCGAATTATCTTCGGAAAAAGAGGGACTTCTAAACCACAATATAAGCGGTTTCTCAGTGAAGCGCGTGAGAAAGGAGTCAATATTTTTACTATATGGAGTGATGTGGGAACTGCTACCGATGGAACTAAGGAACTTATCAGCATTTTTGGACGGGGACAACTTTTTTCAACGCCAAAGCCAACAGATTTAATTGGAAAAATAATCAGAGTGTCCATGGATAAAAATGACATCATCCTTGATGCCTTCGCTGGCAGTGGCACTACTGCCCACGCTGCTCTTGCTCTCAATAAAGAAGATGGTGGTAACCGAAAGTTTATCTTGATAGAACACGAAAAAGACTATGTAAGCGACATCACAGCTGAACGCGTTCGTCGTGTCATAAATGGTGTTGAGAATACCAAAGACCAAAACCTCAAGGATGGACTTGGCGGTTCATTTACCTACTGCACCCTCGGCGAGACAATTGACGAAATACGCATACTCACTGGTGAGCCACTTCCCGATTACGAGACGGTTGCTAACTACATCGCCTTTGTCACAACAGGAAAACGCGAATTTACGCCTATCAAAAAACGCAAAGACTACTGTTTTGGTGAAACTGAAAATATCCTTTTTTACCTTATTTATGAATCTGAATTAGCGTTTATGCAGAGTAGAGAATCCGCTTTAAACTATGAACTTGCAAGAAAAATAGAAAACGCTTGTAAGAATGCTGATAAAAAAGCGTACGTATATGCATCACATAAAAATATCAGCCAGAAAGATTTAACTGACATGCAAATCACTTTCTGCCAGCTACCATACAATATCTATCGTATTAAGGAGTGAAACCCTAAATGGAATTGAAAAGTTATCAGCAAGAGGCGTTAGACGCATTAGATCGCTATTTAGAAGCACTGGAAACATCGCGTAAAAAAGGTCGTGATAATCCAAAGAAAGCGTGGAAATTATTACGCGGTGCAGGAACATTACCGAGTATTCCAAGTAACAAAGGAAAGAACAACATTCCAAAGCATATCCACCGAAAGAGTAGAAGCGGTAATCAAATACCACATGTCTGTATGAAGATACCAACGGGTGGCGGAAAAACATTGTTAGGTGTAGAAGCATTGCGCCATTTGAAAGTCAAAACCGGTTTAGTGTTGTGGGTTGTGCCTACGAATGCGATTTATAGACAAACATGGGACACATTTCGCGACAAAGACCATCCGTATCGACAAGTTCTCACACATGCATCGGGCGGACACATCAAACTACTTCAGAAACAGGACAATTTCACATTACAAGACGTTCAACAAAATCTGTGTGTGATGGTTTTGAGTCTACACGCAGCAAATAGGAAAAAAGAAAAGGATGAATTTCTCAAAATTTTCCGTAATAACAGTGGGAATGCGTCTTTTTTTCCTATTGAAGACGATAAAGAGGCAAATCAGAAATTTTTAGAAGAATTTCCTGACCTTAAACCGAATCAAGAAGATCAACAGCAAGATGCAGACAAAGAGATAAAGACAGATGATTTACAAGTCGAACGGAGCTTATCTAATGTATTTAAACTGCTGCGACCAGTAGTAATTTTAGATGAGGCACACAAGGCGTATGGAAGTAAGGATGCTGCAATTGAATACCAGCAGTGTGCAGAGACAGTGAATCGCTTCAACCCGCGGTTTGTGCTTGAACTCACTGCCACACCAAAAATCGGTATTAGTAACATTCTTGTTAACACTTCAGGACTTGCGCTAAAATCAGAGGAAATGATAAAACTTCCGATCCAACTTCGCAACTTTCCAGATAGCAATGAGGCGTGGAAGTTTACATTAGCTAAGACAAAAGAACAACGTGATAAACTTGAGAAGGTAGCGGAACAATATCGAAAAGAGGAAAATCGCCATATTCGTCCTATAGCCCTAATTCGTGTAGAAGCAACCGGCAAAGATCAGCGAGATAAGAATAAAATTCATGTAGATAAGGTTCGTACGGAACTGATAAATACATTGAAGGTCCCCGAAGCTCAAATAAAAGTCAAGTCGTCAGAACAAGATGAACTTACAGGAATTGATCTCATGAGTGATGATTGTCCGGTCCGTTATATCATTACGAAGGATGCCTTGAAAGAAGGATGGGATTGCCCATTTGCTTACATTCTTGCACTTCTTGATAATACAAAAGCACAAACGGCGATGACACAGATGGTCGGTAGAGTTATGCGTCAACCCTATGCACACGCTACAAATTACCCCGAGCTGAATAGTTGTTATATCTACTGCTACAATCAAGATGTCAAGAAATCTATTGAGAAAGTAAAGGAAGGCTTAGAGTCGGTCGGTTTAACTGGTCTCAATGAATTTGTTAAGGATATTAGCACTGATGATGAAAGCAAGCCAATTACTATTGAACGTAGAAAACCATACCGTGAAATATCGATTTTTCTACCGAAAGTTTTGCATAAGCGCGGGAAAGAGTGGGACACGCTTGATTATGACCGGGACATACTCGGTGCTATTGATTGGCATCAACTGAGTGCTGTCGAACCTGTCGACTGGGAAGAAGAGGAAGCATACCAAACCGATATTACGATTGATCTGAAAGAAGGTGATAAGGTATCGGATAAATATGACAAAGCCGCTATTTCTATCAGCAACGATATCGGATATTTTATTCGGCGAATAAGCGACATTATTCCTAACCCATGGCAGGCCGCACGTATTGTCCAAGAAACGTTTGAGGCTTATGAGAAAAGAGGCATTGATGACGAAATATTATACAAGCGACAGGTTGATGTATCTGAGGATATAAAAAACAAATTGCGTGTCCAAATTGACAAACTTGCAGAAAACTTATTCCAGCAAAAACTCAAAGACGATGAAATAAGGTTTAGACTTGATACTGATTTGAAGTTGAATTACAAAATAGAAAAGACAGTTGAAATCAACATTTCTCGTGACGCAACAACACTAACTAAGGATTACGGTGATCCTTTAGAACGCAATTTATTTGAGAAAGTGTTTAAAGGGGAGTTTAACAATCTGGAGGAAGATTTTGCAATCTACATTGATAAAAAAGAGGCGTTTCAATGGTGGCATCGCGTTGCTGCAAGACAAGGATATTACTTGCAGGGTTGGCGGCGTGACCGCGTCTATCCTGATTTTATCGCTTGTCTCGAACGAGACAAAACAGAACCGAAACGGCTTGTCGTATTTGAAACCAAAGGGCTACATCTGGCGGGAAATACTGACACATGCTATAAAGAAAAATTGTTTAAGACTTTGGAGAAGGCTTATCAGAATGCGACAGATCATGGAGAGTTCACTGCCCATTTACCCAACGAAAAACCAATGTCATTTCGGCTGTTATTTGAAGATACTTGGCGGGCATCTGTTGATAATTTGATTGCTGAAACAGATTAATGTTGCAACTTAACACCTTACCCCCGCGCAGGTGCTAAAGCCACACCGAACCAAAAATCTCTACATTGATACGTATGTATGGTGCGTTTACAAGCGCACTAATCATTATACTTGTAGGTGTGCTTATATGAGGATTGAAAAATTAGTTCGGTAATTTATTGGCGAAGTCCGGTGCGGTTGCAAACCACACCATAGGTGTCAATTTAGAGATTTTGACATCCTTTTGTAGTGGCATCTTTACAAATGCCGCCCTTACAGGGCTTAGGAGATGGGGGAGGCACATTTCTATAAACATGCCGTCCCTACGGGACTAAAGAGGGTTTCTGACGTGTTCAAAGTTTCTGGCTAAAACCCGGCGCAGTTAGAAACAGCGCCTACCGGG